>NZ_JBFRTU010000003.1:0-83323 GCF_041474275.1 Vibrio sp. 10N.222.52.B7
AAAAGCGTTTTAATCGCGGCGAGGGAGAAGTAGCCTAGTCATTCTAAGCAAACCTCCCTCAACAAAGAGTAAAACGCTTTTTGCGGTGGCGCCCAGCTCGAACCCTTCGGGCAGCGTTTGCTGGTCATTTCTACTGCGTTATCGGCTTCTCATGTAGGCTAGCTACACATCGATGCCTCTGCCTTGTATAAATACCCAGCAACTCACTGCAAAGATCAGCTCGAAAGATCAACACGCCCTAGTTATTGATGTGACAGAGCCCTAACCGAAGGGGTATCAGGCAAGAAAACCTCGATAAACAAGAACAAAAAAAGCCAGTCAACAGACTGGCTTTCTTGTATTCATCTTAGTGCGATAAGCACATTGCGTTTAAGTAAAGGCGAACATTAACCGATAAACGAGATGTAACCCTGAAGGATAATCAGGTTAACGATATCGATAAAGAAGGCACCAACAATTGGCACCACCATGAACGCCTGTGGTGAAGGACCAAAACGGTTCACCAAAGAGCCCATGTTCATTACCGCTGTTGGTGTTGCACCTAGGCCGAAACCACAGTGACCACCTGCCATAACCGCTGCGTCGTAGTTAGAACCCATTACTTTGAACGTCACAAAGTAAGAGAAGATACCTAACACAACCGCCTGAACCGCCAGGATAACCAAGAACGGAATCGCAAGGTCAAATATGTTCCAAAGCTTAAGGCTCATTAGCGCCATTGCTAGGAACAGTGACAATGACACCGTACCAAGAATATCGACCGTTTCGCTGTCAGTCTTATGCAGCTTAGTCACTTCAAACACGTTAGTGATGAACACACCGATAAACAACGCGTAAACGAAGTCAGGAATCATCAACCAAGAAATTTCAAAAGTCGCCACCCACTGCTCTAGGTACTTCGCACCCGTGATACAGATAAGAAGGATGAACAACACTTCAATCACCTTCTTCGCCGTCACTTTGTCTTCTTCATACTCGTTGTAAGTAACAAGTTCAGGGAAGCGTTCATGTGTTTGCGTGCCAGTGCCGTACTCAGATTCAAGCTGGTTTTTATCAATCAGCTTTTGCGCCACTGGGCTACCGATAATACCACCGATGATCAAACCAAAGGTCGCTGAAGCCATCGCGATTTCTAGCGTATTTGCAATGCCAAACGTGTCTGCAAAAGTTTGAGACCAAGCCGCGCCTGTGCCGTGACCGCCCGAAAGGGTGATAGAGCCAGCAATCAAACCCATCAAGGGTTCAAGGCCTAGTGCCGTAGCTAAGGTTACGCCTACACCGTTTTGGATAATGATGTAAACCGACGCTACCCCTAAGAATAGGAATACCTTAGCACCACCTTTTATCAGCTGCGTGTAGTTCGCCGCAAGACCGACCGTTGCAAAGAACATCAACATAAACGTGTTCTGCAGGGGCAAGGAAAACTCAAGATCAAGGCCGTTAAAGTGCAGGGCTGTAATAGCAAAAGCGACAATCAAGCCGCCGACAATGGGCTCTGGAATGTTGTACTTTTTGAGAATCGGAAGCTTTGCATTGACGAAATGACCTAGAAACAAAACACTAATCGCGATTAGGAAGGATTCTAGTGGTCCAATTGAAATTAATTGATTCATATAACCTCTATTTTTTTACGTTCTCATCTTCCCTAATGAGTCTAGTTTTATCTGTAATTATTTGTGCTGCTCTACCTATATTTATACAAACTGGAGAGAAAGTGTGGATTCGAAAAGCGAACACATTACTGCGATCGCTTAGTACCATGTTAGTAGCACGTTAACTTTTATAGGAGATAAAAGGATTTGTGACAACAATCACCTCCTAAAAGTTGAAAACGGCGTGAGTATCTATGCCGCTGACTCTGCTTTCTTAATACCTAAAAAAGCAAAAAGGAGCTATTTCTAGCTCCTCTTTCATCACCATCGCTGGTAATTAGAATTTTTTCGGTGCGTAACCAGTCATAACCTCAATGCGAAGTTCTTTACCGATCTTCGTCATTGGGTGAACAATTACGAGTCCTTTAACAGACTTTTTAAGTTTACCCATATCCGCTTGCTCAGCCTTAGTGATCTCACGGCTAAATGGCATATCAACCAGAGACTTACGCTCTTGGTTCACATCATAGCTTTCTTTGTGTTTAAGCTGGGCAATTTTCTTAGTTAGCTTCTTAATCTCTTCCTCGAACTGACGAACAACAGGACGATCATTACGAGTTTTAGCAGCATCTAACTTGTGGCGACACTTGTCTAGACGGTTGTTAATTTGTTGAAGTTCGTTTTTAACACTCATAATAATTTCCTAAGATTAAACAAGCCAATTCGGATTGGGGCGCGGAGTATAGCACAAGGGTTGTGTTGAACCGAAATTTATCTGTTAATTACCAATAGAAACGAATCACATCGACACCGCTCATTCAGCTTACTTATTCTTTGTGGCGAATCTCTAAGCGGATTATTCATTGATAGGATAGCGCCTACTTCAAAAATTGCAGTCCTCGATGCATCAAAATTCCGTCTAAACTTATACTCTAACGAAATAACTAAATCAGGGTACACAGCTTGGAGTTGTTACCCCCAGCACGACTCTGAATCGCAACGTAATCACAAGGATAGCCGATGACATTATTGAAACGAACATTGACCTGCAGCCTAGCCCTGAGTGCAATGTTTGTCACAACTTATGCATCTAGTGAACAAGCCACCCAAAGTAACCTAATCGTCGAGTACTCTACACCGCAAAATACCGAAGAAGAGCAGCTCAAACGAGAGATTCAAAGCAGTGGCGTTAATGACACCGTGGTCGACCTATCAAACCAACTCTTCATGTTTGAGAAGCCATTAACCATTCAATATGGCAGGGAAGAAGGACCACTCTACGATCCACAAACCCATCAAGTACTGATCCCTTACAGTTTTTACGCTGAGTCACTCAATTACTTTGAGAAGAACCAATACGAAAAAGAGTATGGGAAATCTGCGCAAACCGGCGCTATTGATACCTTGCTGCACACCCTGCTACACGAGACTGGGCATGCGTATATCGAAGATCAGAACATTGCCATATTGGGTAAAGAAGAAGATGCGGTTGATAACCTAGCAACCGTGCTACTGCTTAACTACGTAGAGCATGGGGCCGACGCTGCTATCAGCGCTGCAGACATGTTCGCTTTCGAGTCAGAAGACCGCCCAGAGTATTACGACTTGGGGGAATACATCGACGAGCACAGTTTCGACCTGCAGCGTTACTTCTCCACGTTATGCTTGGTGTATGGCAGCGATCCCGATGCCTATAAGAACTTGCTCGATGAAGTGGAAAACGACTATTTGAAAGACAGAAAAGAGTTCTGCGTTGAGCACTTTGACGTGATCAATGAAAATTGGCATCAGTATTTAAAAAAGAGTGACGATGCTTAGATGCTTAGATGCTTAGATGCTTAAAGGTTAGTGTCGAGAACTAGGAAAACGGCTTTGGCATCAAATTCCAAAGCCGTCACTCGATAGATTGGCTTAAGTCTTACGTGTTAAGAGTTAAGAGTTAAGAGTTAAGAGTTAAGAGCTTAAACCCTAGACCTTCACTTTATACTTCAGATCTTGAGCTTCATCGCCGGTCATGCCTCGAAATCCCCAGCAATGTGAAGGCTGCTCTTTAATGGTGATTTCAATATCAATCGGAGAGATAGCTAACTGCTTCTCTATCTCAGAAAATATCTTCTTAATTAAGCGCTTTTTGGTGTTTACCGCTCGACCTTCCATCATATTTATCTCAATGACGGTATAGGCTTCTGTTCTTCCTTCCGGGTAAAAGAAGTCATCTCGTTCCAATGGCACAAACCGATGTGCTCGCTTGTCATCGGGTAAACCCATTTCACTGTTCAAGCACTGCTGCAACACATTAGAGAGCTGCAACTTAATTGGATTTAAGCACTCTTTGATACCATAAATAACAATCATGACCATTCCTTTGATGCGATGTTAGGTATAGAAGAACGTCAGATAGAAGCATCGTCTGGCAACTACCCATTCGCTTACTATTTGTTCATATATTACCTAATGACGCGTATGAGAAAAGGTAAAAACAATGAATTTATGAACAGGTGCAACAAAATATCTATCCCTTTGCGAACATAAGCCGAAGCGAATTGATCGAACACCACCCTCCCCGCGTATATCTTCTCAAATCACATTTGAACTAAGGAGTACTATGTGCCGAATTCACCTAGGAAGACCACGCGGACAGACGCCGAACCAGAAACACCCGTAGAGTCTTCTCTGGAGCTCGCTGTGTTTCCCCTCCCCATCTTCCTTTTACCGGGAGGCAGACAAAGACTGCGCATTTTTGAGCCAAAGTATCTCGCGATGGTCGCTCACGCAGCGCAGGGCGATGGTTTCATTATCGCCACTCAAGACAAATCTAACTCTGATCATCTCAGCTCTTGGGGAACAAAGGTGACCATCGTCGACTTCAATATGTCGGACGACCAGATATTAGAAATTGATGTCGAAGGCGAAAAGTTGGTGCAATTGCATGGGTCGTTTCGAGACGATGATGACCTGATTAAAAGTAAGTTCAGCTTGTTGCCTCACTGGCCTACCGATGAATATAAAGTGCCTAACGTGTTTACCGCTTTTTTGGTTCAGTTGTTTCGCGACCACGATTCGATAAGAACACTCTATCCCACTCCTGATTTTGAGAGCCCACAATGGATCTGTGCGCGATTGCTCGAAATGATGCCTATCCCACTGGAAAAGAAAACAGAATTTACTGAGCCAGCCAGTTTTCCGTCTCTAGTTCCTTTTTTGAATCAAATCATTACGGGGCAATAAGCACTTTTCTTCACTATAATTTTGTATAGTAGAAATTAATTTAAATTAAAGTGATCCCGACTTTCTCCTTTCACGTAGTGCCCATCAAATTCGCATGATGGTTAGTTACTATGCAAGTGGAAAGCAGAAGTTTAGGGAACGGCAAGGAGCATGTCATTATTCCCGATAACAAAGTACCTACAGACAACAAAGTACCGACAGAGCTCTCGAGCTGGCTGGTGTTGGTTGGTACAGACCGAGACAAGCAGGCGTTCACCTGTTTGTTCAAGTTCTTCGCTCCTAAGATCAAGCGTTTTGGTATCAGTAAGTTGGGTGGCGAAGCTGCTGCAAACGAGCTAGTTCAAGACACGATGACTAATGTTTGGAAGAAAGCACATCTCTACAATGTAGATAAAGGCGCTGCGACCACTTGGGTCTACACGGTAATGCGTAATGCAGCATTCGACATGTTGCGCAAAGTGAAAGCGAAAGCCGAACAAACGATAGCCGACGATATCTGGCCAATCGATGCGATGGTAGCCGACTCTCAAAGCGAAGATTTGCCATTCGGTGACCATTTGATGAGCCGACACGTAATGACTCAAATAGAAAAGTTGCCTCTCGCTCAGAAAACCATCGTCAAAGGCGTTTACTTTCAAGAGCTCTCTCAAGAGCAACTCGCTCAGCAACTTGGCGTCCCACTTGGAACAGTGAAATCACGTCTGAGACTCGCTTTAGCCAAATTAAAAGTTCACATGGGGGAACAAGACCATGATTAAACATCACCCAAACGCGGCAATCTTGAAAGACTTCGTCGATGGCACGTTGGCTGATTCAGTTTCTTTGATTGTTTCTAGCCATGTAGAGCTGTGTGAACACTGCCAACAACAAGTCAAGCAGCTTACAGCTGTAGCAGCGAATAATGCTTTTGACGCAGAGCCAGTATTCTCAAATGAAGATCTAGACAGCTTCTCAATGGACGACATGGACTTTGATTTTGACGCGATAGAGCAAATCACAGCTGATACTTCTCAGTCTGTTGAAGTGACTCCAGAGGTTCAGAAAGTAACTGTTGCTGACACGACATTCACAATCCCTCGCGCTCTAAACTCAGTAGCGAGAAAGGACTGGATGAACCTAGGCAAAATTTCACGAGCAAGACTCGATTTTGCTGACGAAGCACACCACACCAGCTTGTTGCACATCGACAAAGATGGACAAGTGCCTTGCCACACCCACAAAGGCTTCGAGATCACGCTTCTTCTAGAGGGCAGTTTCGAAGACGAAATGGGCGTTTACAACAAAGGTGACTTCATCTGGTTGGATGGCAATCACACTCATCAACCGGCAACAAAAGAAGGTTGTGTCTGTTTAACCGTTTCAAGTGATGCGCTTTACTTCACAAAAGGTGTGAGCCAACTATTCAATCCACTTGGAAAATATATCTATTAACCCAGTTGCAGGCTATAAATATACAGGATGGCATAAAGCTATCCTGTATATCGTCAATACATCTGAATAAAAACAACTACGGTGTCAAAGTAAAAACACACCCAGCTCTGTAAATACGATTAGCAATGTTGAACTATAAGAAAAAGCTCAGAGCAAGAGCAAAGGAGTTGGCCAATGGAAAAGAAAATCAAAATCGGTATCAGTGCATGTGTTGCTGGACATAAAGTACGTTTCGACACAGGTCATAAACGCTCTCGTTTTTGTACAGACGACCTAGCAGACTACGTGGAATTGGAACCTGTTTGCCCAGAGATGGCTGTTGGTCTTCCAACCCCTCGTCCAACCATTCGTCAAACAAGAATGCTAGATGACATCATCCATGTTTCTCGCCCTGATGGCTCAGGTGATGTGACCAACGAACTGATCGAGTTCGGTCAAAACTACTCAAAGAAAAGCCAACACATTGCTGGCTTTATTGTGTGTCAAAAAAGCCCAACCTGCGGCATGGAGCGCGTGAAGGTGTACCACCACCATGGTCGCGGCTCTGAATCGACAGGCATAGGCATGTTCACCCAACAAATTATGGACGGCAACCCGTTACTTCCCGTTGAAGAAAACGGCCGCCTTAACGATCCCATTTTGCGTGAAAACTTCATGACTCGAGTGTTCACTTACCAAAAATGGCTCGATCTTGTGGATGAAGGTGTGACCAAGCACAAACTGATTCAGTTCCACAGCGCCCACAAATATCTAGTCATGTGTCACCACGTTGAGGGTTACAAAAGCTTAGGCAAACTGCTAGCGGGTAATGATTTAGATATCGACGAACTAGCGGCTCAATACATCGAAGGCTTGATGACGGCGTTGTCTCATCACGCGAATCGAGGCAGTCACGCCAATACGCTGCATCATTTGCAGGGTTACTTTAAAAAACAACTGAGTAGAGCTCACAAGCAAGAGCTGACCAACCAGATCGCATCATTCAGAGAGGGCGTTGTTCCACTGCTAGTGCCACTGACACTGATCAATCACTACCTGATGGAATACCCGAACGAATACCTAGAATCACAGGTTTACCTAAACCCGCACCCTCAAGAACTTAAACTGAGATACGGATATTGAGCGACATACTATGGATACGACGAGACCTGCGGATTCACGATAACCCAGCGCTCGTCGCGGCAGTTGAAAACGGCGTAACGACCGCCGTTTTCATTTCAACGCCTCAAACGTGGCGGCAACACCACCTTGCGCCGATCAAAGCTGATTTCATCTATCGTCATCTAAAACAACTAGATTCCCAGCTCGCTGAATTCGGGATAACGTTGCTTCACCTGAAAGCTAGCGACTTTGACGACCAATCCAAACAGCTCATCGATTTGTGCCAGCAGCTTGATGCCAAGTGCGTCTACGCTAACTCTGAACCAGAGGTCGATGAACAAGCTCGCGATAAAAAGCTGATTTCAAGCGGCCTAAACCTGAAGATCAGCGATTGTGACGTTATGCTGCCACTCGGTAGCGTTCTCAACAAACAAGGCGAGATGTTCAAAGTCTTTACGCCCTTTAAGAACGCTTGGTTAAAAGAAGTTCAGGTGAAAGGCATCATCTGCAGTCCAGCTCCTGTCGAGTCAGCTGAACGTTCACAAACACAGCTTCCTGACGACTTACAAGCCTTAACCATCTCTGCTGACTATGATTTCGATTTTCCGCGTGTTGATTCAAGCCGTTGGCCATTAAGCCAAGATGTATTGGGCAATGTGATCCCCAATTTCTTAGGCAATAAAGTCAACGACTACGCACGTCTGAGAGATATTCCCTCAGTTAAAGGAACATCGGGGCTATCACCTTATTTAGCGATTGGCGCCGTGAGCCCACGTTGGTTAGCGATTCAATTGATTCAGCAGCAACCCGATCTGTTATTTGATACGCAATTACCGGCCTTTTGTTGGCTCAATGAATTGATTTGGCGAGATTTTTATAAGCATTTGATGTTCCACCACCCTAAACTGGTCAAAGGTGCTAACTTTCAGCAAAAATACAATGGTTTAGATTGGTATCACGATCATCCTAGCTTCAAAGCTTGGTGCGAAGGAAAAACAGGATATCCATTGGTTGATGCCGCAATGCGTCAACTGGTTGAAACGGGCTGGATGCACAACAGACTAAGAATGGTGGTGGCAAGCTTCCTAACCAAGCACCTGCTTATTGACTGGCGTTGGGGCGAGCGTTTCTTTATGTCGCACCTTATCGACGGAGACTTTAGTGCCAACAATGGTGGCTGGCAGTGGGCTTCAAGTACTGGCTGTGATGCTCAACCTTACTTCCGAATTTTCAATCCAATCACTCAGAGTGAAAAGTTTGATCCAAAAGGAATTTTTATTCGTAAGTACATACCAGAGCTGCAAAATATCCCAGATAAGCATGTACATTTCCCACATGACTTTATCGCTAAAAACGGAATAGACAGCGAATACTGGCAACCCATCGTTGAGCATAAAGAAGCACGATTGAGAGCCTTAGCCTTCTTCAAATAATTAGAGTGAATATTATGGATAACTCTCTATGGCTTGATAACTTTCTCAACATGTATCGAGAACTCGGAACCGACAATTTCGACGTGCTTAAGACGGTTTATCACCCTGATATTGAATTCCAAGATCCGCTGCATCATGTCAGCGGTATTTCGGCGCTTACGCACTACTTCGAGAACCTCTACACCCAAGTAACCAGCTGTTACTTTCATATCGAACACACTTTCGAAGCGAACGACGAAGCTTCCGTTTACTGGACGATGCAATTTGCTCACAAGCAATTAAATGGGCAAAAGCCAATCGAAGTACAAGGACACAGCCATCTCAAGATGCTCGACGGTCAAGTGATTTACCACAGAGACTACCTCGACGTCGGTTCTATGTTGTATGAACACATTCCAGTACTGGGCTGCGCGATAAAATCCATCAAAAAGAGAGCGAGTCGATAATGCGTATTATGATTACAGGCGCGACCTCAGGTATCGGCCAATCCCTAGCTAAAGATTACGCTCAGCAAGGGCATCAGGTGATTGCTTGTGGCCGCAACTCAGACAAGCTGCAAGCCTTAGTTGACTCGCACGAGACAGACGTCGCGCATTCATCAATTTCACCGCTCTGTTTCGACTTGACTGATTACCACAACTTCCCAGAACTCGACCAAGACAAGCCGCTCGATCTGCTGATTTTAAATGCGGGTGATTGTGAGTACATCGACGACCCAGTGAATTTTGATGCCGAGCTTTTTGAGCGCGTCATCAACATAAACCTAATTTCAATTGGCTACGCCCTTAAAGCTTGGTTAAAAAACATCAAGCCCGGCGGCCGTTTGGTTTTAGTCAGCTCCAGCGCCAGCTTTTTACCTTTGCCAAGAGCCGAGGCTTATGGCGCTTCAAAGGCAGCCCTCACCTACTTAGGCAGAACACTTTCGGTTGATCTGGCAACGCACAACATTCATGTCTCAATTGTGCACCCTGGTTTTGTTGAAACGCCATTAACCGAGCGAAATACGTTCTCTATGCCTATGATTATTAGTAGTGAGGCCGCAACTCAGCGAATCGTAAATGGTATCGCTCAAGGAAAGAGTGAAATTGATTTCCCAAGACGATTCATCATGTTGATGAAGCTACTAAGAATGCTTCCAACTCCAGTTTGGCAAAAACTCGCTTCAAGGATGGTATAACAATGAAGAAAATCGCCATTATTGGTTCAGGTATCTCTGGACTCACTTGCGCGCATATATTAGATAAGCACCACGACGTAACAGTATTCGAAAAGAACGATTACGTTGGGGGCCACACCGCGACCGTTGATATTGAACATCAAGGCTCGGCGTTTTCGATAGATACAGGTTTCATCGTATTCAACGATCGAACCTACCCGAATTTCAATCAGCTTCTAGAACAACTCGGTGTCGAAAGGCAACCGACTGAGATGAGCTTCAGCGTCCACAACACCACCACTAAGTTCGAGTACAACGGCCACAGCATTAATTCGTTGTTCGCGCAGAGGAGCAACATCTTCAAACCTCAGTTCTGGTCTTTAGTGTCTGACATTCTCAAGTTCAACAAGCTGTGTAAGGCTCAGTTTGAAAGCAATGAATTCACACCAGACGTTACCCTTGGCAGTTTCCTACGAGATAATCAATTTTCCGACTTTTTCAGCCAGCACTACATCTTACCGATGGGCGCGGCGATTTGGTCGACAAGCTTGGAAGAAATGGAAGAGTTTGAGCTCAAGTTCTTCATTCAGTTTTTCTACAACCATGGATTGCTCGATATCGCGAACCGTCCTCAGTGGTATGTGATACCAAAGGGATCGCGTTCTTATGTTGAAATCATCCTTTCACGCCTAAGTAAGACTGTTGCACTGAATACATCGATTAAACAAGTGACTCGCCAAGAAACAGGCGTCACGATTGAATTTGAAGATGGCAGCGCACAAGGTTTCGACGAAGTAATCTTTGCTTGCCACTCAGACCAAGCCTTACGCTTGCTTGGTGATGCAACAGAACAAGAGCAACAGGTACTGGGCGAGATCCCATACAGCCGCAATGAAGTGGTTCTGCACACCGATACTCGCTTGTTACCAGACAGAAAACTGGCTTGGGCAAGCTGGAACTACATGTTGGATGGCGACAGTAAACGACCTGCCTGTGTCACGTACAACATGAACATTCTGCAAGGCATCGAAAGCCAAGACACCTTCTGTGTCACCTTGAATCAAAGCGAAGCCATCGACCCAGAAAAAATTATTCGCAGCTTTGTTTATCATCACCCGGTACTTAATTCGAACACGGTCGAAGCTCAGCACAAGCGTGAGCAAATCTGTGGCAAAAACCAGACGCACTTTGCTGGCGCTTATTGGTATAACGGCTTCCATGAAGACGGTGTCCACAGTGCACTCGATGTGACCAAACGCTTCGGTTTAGATTTGAGTACGAGTTCCGCGCTATGAACAGTCAAACCCTGACACCCGAGATGGGGATCGCATCCGAAAAGAGTGAAGAGCTCAGCGGTATCTATTGGGGTAACATCAGACATCGCCGCTTTGGCGACATCACTCATGAGTTCAGCTATCAGCTGTATATGATGGGGTTAGATCTTGATGAGCTGCCCCAAACCACAGCGCGCAGTGCGCTGTTCGGAACTCGTTGGTACAACCCGATTCGCTTTGTCGAATCGGATTATCTCGCTGAAAAAAAAGAAAATGTCACCACGGATGAACCAAAATCACTTAAGCAACGTATAGCTTCCAAAGTGCAACAACTTGGTGGGGTTTGGTCTGATTCAAACCGTGTGACGATGCTGGCTCAGTGCCGCTGTTTAGGTATCTATTTCAGTCCAATCAACTGTTTCTTCTGTTATGACGAGACTGGAGATTGTAAGTACATGTTGGCGGAAGTGAGTAACACGCCTTGGCGAGAAAGACACTACTACCTCATCGACATGCACCAAGAATTGAAGGTAAAAAAAGAGTTTCACGTTTCGCCGTTCATGGATTTGAACATGACTTATTTTTGGAAGATTAAGCCACCAGCGAAACGCACGTTAGTTCACATCGAAAGCCGCCGAGACGACAAGCTTTTCGATGCGACACTAGCCCTGACGAAGCAGTCAGTAACCAAGACAAACATTAGACGAACGGTATTCAAGATTCCGGCGATGACGATAAAAGTCGTGATGGGAATTTATTATCAGGCTCTCAAATTATTCCTGAAAAAAGTACCGTTTGTGGCGCATCCAGACTCAACATCTTAAGCGCTTAAAACAGAAATCATTTCTAGCTTGGGTTCGCTCCAATCAAGGAGCTGAACTCAGCTTAGTTGGCACAAAATATTAGAATGAGTTATCAGCGAGGTTTACATGGAACAGCTTGCCAAACAAAACAACAATATTGAACAACAAGCTAAAGCCGTTGCTGTTTCAAGCAACTGTAAATATCGAGCTTTAATCTTCAAGGTGTTAGAAAGCCTGCAATTCGCAACGCTTGAAATCATTGAGCGCGACCAGCATTCAGTATTTGGTGATCGAGAATCTGAATTGAAAGGTCGAATCGTGATTCATGATGCGACCTTTTTTAGAGATGTGGTCATCAATGGCAGCATTGGGGCATCTGAAGCCTATATCGATGGTAAATGGACCAGCCCAAACCTCACGCGTGTGATTCAAATCATGGCTCGTAACCAAGCCCAATTGGATGAGCTTGATGACAAGACACAATGGATTTCTCGCATCAAAAACCTATTGCTGCGTCGTAAGAATGCCAACACCGAGCAAGGCTCTAAGCGAAATATTCTCGCCCACTACGATATTGGCAACGAGCTATATGAGCGCTTCTTAGATAGCTCGATGCAGTACTCTTCCGCAATCTACAGCGAAGACGCAGAAACCTTGTCGAAGGCTCAACAAAACAAAATGAAAACCATCTGTGAGCGACTAGAACTGTCTGAGAAAGATAGCGTGGTCGAGATAGGCACAGGGTGGGGCGGCTTAGCCATCTTCATGGCGCAACACTACGGTTGCCACGTCACCACTACCACGATCTCAGATGCCCAACATGCACTTGCTGAACAGAGAGTAAAAGCGCTTGGTTTAACCGACAAAATCACCCTGCTCAAAGAGGATTATCGCAATCTCACTGGTGAGTATGACAAGTTGGTTTCGATCGAGATGATAGAGGCGGTCGGACATGAGTATCTACAAACCTTCTTTGAAAAATGTTCCTCGCTACTTAAGCCCTCAGGCAAGATGCTGATTCAAGCAATTACTATTGCTGACAGCCGTTACGACAAATACCGCAAAGGTGTCGACTTTATTCAGAAGTACATCTTCCCCGGCGGTTGCCTACCTTCTGTTTCAGTGATGACCCAACACCTTGCGACCAGCACCGACCTTGTGGTTCAAGAAATTGATGACATTGGCCTGCACTACGCTCGAACGCTGAATGATTGGAACATCGCCTTTGAAAATAGTTGGGAAGAGCTAGAGTCTCTCGGCTATTCAGAAGAGTTTAAACGCTTATGGACCTTCTACTTCTGCTACTGTGAAGGCGCATTCAAAGAGCGCGTGATCAGCACTCACCATGTAGTCGCAAGAAAACCTCGTTACTTTGGAGAAAAAGATGAAGCGGTTTTGGATTATTAATCTCGTACTGTTTCAAGCGACCTGGGTTTGCAGTGCTTTCTTTACCGCGCAAGCCCCGTTCGTCACACCACTGATTGTAGTGGTTCACTTCCTTCTATCACCGACTCGCAGTAGCGATTTGAAGATACTCATTTTATTACCATTGGGGCTATTGCTTGATAGCCTCTTACTCCACTTCGGCGTGTTTGCCGTCGACTTTGAAATTGCGAATCAATCGTGGTTCCCGGTGTGGCTTGTCTGCCTGTGGATCATGTTCTTAATCAGTTTTAACCACAGCCTAAATTGGCTTTTAAAATGCTCGAAAGTGATCTTGTTTGTCATAGGGTTCGTAGCAGGTACTAGTAGTTATTGGGGAGGCATCAAAGCAGGTGCTCTTCTTACTACTTGGCCAGATGCATCGGTAGTTGCTGCCCTTGCAATAAGTTGGGGGATTTTGTTGCCCTTACTGGTGGCCGCCTACTCCAACTTAATACAACCTAAAATGGCAATAACGAGGTGACTTATGGCTTATCCACGCAACCCGACACAAACGTTCAAACCTGAGCGAGGTATTGTTCGCGCTCATCAGCAAGCAAAAAACACACTTCTAAGCTTTATTACTCTCCCGTTAATCTTTGCTGCGCTGTTATTTGCCGGACACGCTAGAGCCTCTGCTGTCGATGATCTGAACAAACGTGGTGAGGGTGAAATGAGTTACCTGTTTTGGACTCTCTACTCGGCAGAATTCTACGCGACTCCAACCAACTCCGAACGAGCTTTGAAGCTTGAGTATTACCGCTCTATCGATAGCAAAGACCTCGTAGACGCTACCGAAGATCAGTGGAACAAGCTTGGCTACTCTGACAGCAACATTCAACGTTGGTTGAAACCCTTGTACGCGATGTGGCCGAACGTGGAAGAAGGAAGCACACTCACGATTCGTGTCGCTGAAGATAACGTAAGTCGTTTTTATTTCGATGAACAACCGATCGGCACCATCCAAGACAAGCAATTTGGTGAAGCCTTTCTAGCGATTTGGTTGTCTGAAAACACCTCTGAACCCGGTCTTCGTAAACAACTTTTAGGTTTGAACAAATGAATCCAAAAACAACAATAATAAAATTTGCTCTGGCATTTTTTTCACTCACTTGGCTAGTGGGCTGTGGCTCTGCAAGTTTAGAAGACCATGTCGACACAACGCCAGAGCTCAAGCTTGAAACCTTTTTTAATGGCGAGCTAATGGCCTACGGCATGGTGCTAGACCGCTCTGGTAACTTACTGCGCCGCTTTGATGCCAAACTGATCGCGACTTGGGACGGTGACAACGGAGAAATAAAAGAGTGGTTCTCTTTTGCTGATGGCGAGCGCTCAACTCGCGTTTGGAATCTGATCAAAACGGGCGAAAACACCTATTCTGGGACTGCCAACGATGTCGTTGGAACCGCTTATGGTGAAACCCAAGGTTCTGCGCTGTATTGGAAATATCATCTAGAAATTGAAGTAGACGGCAGCACCTATGAAGTGGTGCTCGATGATTGGATGTTCTTAATGGACGATAAACGCTTGTTCAACAAGACTGAGATGTCTAAGTTTGGCTTTAAAGTCGGAGAGGTCATCTTATACATCGAGAAGATTTGATGTAACTGCCGTTTCTGATTCTTAGTTTTAAAACGATGACTACATCTACAGTACGTAACAAAACAGCCCACAACGAAAATTGTGGGCTGTTTTGTTTGATCCCTCGAATAGCATACCTGCATGCTCAAGCCATTGTGCTAAGATGCGCCACCAGCATACAAATGGACTAGACTGACACTAAGCAGTCCCCATTTGTTTCGCTAAGCGTAGATTCCCTACCATGAATAATTGAAAAGGCTTTAAAGCATGAGCAAGTTGACCTCAGCGGAGCGTAAAGCTCGCGACAATGAACGTTTCTCACAACGCGTAAACGACCGCAGAGAAAAAGGTGAAGACGTAGTTGCTTACGCACTGACCAACAAAAAAGCTGTAAAATTCCTGACTAAGTCAGAGAAAAAACGTTTCAACGAAACGAGAGCGACTCTGCAAGAAGAGAAGCGAGTGAAAGAACAAGAAGAGCTTAACCGAATCGAAGACGCGTTCACGATCAAACAGTTCGACGACGAATAATCACTTATGATTACTCAAAAGCGCTGGCTCTATGCCGGCGCTTTTACTTGTTAGTTCTGCTACTTTTTGGCTGTGTTATTTCTGACCAAACCAGTCGATTCTTAACGACTTTCCCCACACTCTTATTCCCCTACGGCTCAACCGATCACCCAAGCTATCAACCAGGCTATCGATCAACTTTAGCCATAGATCTCAGAAAATCTTAGCCTAGCCCCTTACTATCTCGAATCAACTCTACAAACCTAAGACAGTATGATTTTAATTACCGGATCAAGCAGCGGTTTAGGCGCAGCGCTCGCGATACAATACGCTAACACTGCAACAGACGCTCAGCGTGTAGCCATTACAGGTCGCAACGCACAACGTTTAGCAGAAGTAGCGCAAGGCCTACCTGCGAATACCATTAGCCAAGCGTGTGATCTCTGTGACCCGCACTCAGTGAGTGAGTTATTGGATGCGTTACCTGAAATGCCTAAACTGGTGATCCACAGTGCTGGCAGTGGCTACTTCGGTAAAATAGAACAGCAAGATCCAACCACCATCAGCGACATGCTGAAGAACAATATCGAGTCTTCGATCTTTTTGATTCGCGAGCTTGTGCAGCGCTACAAAGATCAATCGGTCACCATTGCAGTGGTGATGTCGACGGCGGCCCAAGGTGCTAAAGCGGAAGAGTCCACCTACTGCGCGGCAAAATGGGCCGTGAAAGGCTTTATCGAATCGGTGAGGTTGGAGCTAAAAGGTCACCCGATGAAAATCGTGGCGGTTTACCCTGGAGGAATGGCGACCGAGTTTTGGAATACAAGCGGTAAAGACATGGATACCTCGAGCTTTATGACCGCGCAAGAAGCCGCTCAGATGCTACAACAGGCGTTGACCAGCACAGAGCATGGCTTCGTATCAGATATCACGATAAACCGCGGCTAGCAGGTAAACAGCTCGCTTAATCGGTAAATAGAGCGACACATTACCAAAGAAATGATTAGAGTAATTATTTGTGAGGGTGAGCATGAAAGTGTGCGACAATGCTCGGCGTAAATTCATATTCAAGGTTTATTATGAAACTTCTAGTTCGTAACCTATCGCGCTCTACCTCTGAGCAAGACATCCGTGTGCTATTTTCTGAGTTTGGCTCAGTAAAAGAGTGCAGCCTAGTTTTAGACCAAGAAACTGGCGACTCAAAAGGCTTCGCTTTTGTTGAAATGCCAGAGCAAGAAGAAGCTAAAGCGGCACTAAACAAGCTGAACTTGTCAAAGCTTGGCAAAAACACGATTCGTGTAAAAGTAGCGAACTCTTAATCGATTCAATGCTTCATAAGCCGCATGGCTTAGCTTAACAGCAGCACAGATGATAAAGCCCGTAACGATATGACGTTTTCCAGCGCAATATCGTTACGGGCTTTTTGCTGCTCGCAATTCTCTTTTCACACGATTTGAATACGCCTACAGACCTTCATGTTCATCAATAGCACGTCTTGCTTCGGCCATTGAACATCCAGATTCCATCACCAGCTGAGCCACAGTCATTGAAGGTGTAGCGGCCAACAGAGATGCCAAACACACCACGGGTTTAGGCAGCACTTTGTCGATTGCAATTGCTATCCAACCGTCTTTTTCATGGGTTAACATCGTTTTAAATTCAACGAGTTGATACTCTTGAGCGACCAACAGCCAATTACGCGAACGACGAACTCGTTTCAACTGACATCCACATTCCGCAGCATTCACCATCACTTGGCTTTTATCACTCACACGATGTACAAAACTATTCAATGGGACGCTAAACATAACTCTCTGCTAACCAATCTATTCCTACCATTCAAGAGCTCTCTACCTATCTCTCAAAACTTTCTAACTGTCACTCAATTAAAACCGTACGTAGGATTACACAGACACAAAAAAACCGCCAGTGATGCACTAAGCAACCTTGCGGTTTTTGGATGTTAACGTGTGTGGTTTACGCTTTAGTTTCTACCACAATGTCCGTTTTTACCGAGTTCGCGATAAAGCAGTTTTTGTGCGCCAAGTGGTGCAGTTTGTCGAGCTGCTTGGCGGTGGGCTTTTTGGTACCTAAAAACACAATTTTAGGGCGCAGAGTCACCTTAGTGACCGATGAGCGGCCAGATTCATCTTCTTCCAGCACACCAATCGCATCATCGACATAGGAGTCGATCACGTACTTCTGCTTTGCGGCAATGCCCAAAAACGTCAGCATATGGCAGCTAGAAAGTGCCGCGATAAACGCTTCTTCTGGATCAACATTCGCTTCCACCGAAAACGGCAGTGGCACAACATGTGGAGAGGACGAAGCAGGCACAGTGACACCACCATCGAACTCCCACGTATGACCTCGACTGTATTGATTGTCGCTAAAGACTTCATCTTCTGCTTTTTTCCAGCGAATGATCGCTCCGTATTCAGACATAATTCCTTCCTTTTTTATGCTCAATAAATTAACGATCAGCTGGATGATTGACACCATCGTTGGTCACCACATCACCAATATCAAAAGGGTTTACCCCTTCCAAACAGCCGATGTTAAAACCGTATTCATTTGGGCTAGAACGGCGTTGATGATGGGTATAGATGCCGCAGTTTGAGCAGAAATAATGCTTTGCGGTGTTGGTATTGAATTGATAAAGCTTGAGATGCTCCGCACCTTTGAGGATCTTGATGCCGTCCAGTGCAACAGAGCCCACAATCGCTCCCCTGCGACGACAGATAGAGCAATCACAGCGGCGTGGTTTTTCTATCCCGTTAGGTAAGCTGAACTCTAGTTCAACCGCACCGCAATGGCAGGTTGCCTTGTGAAAAGGTTGGATAACCGTATCTCCGACGACTTTCATTTTTCTCTCCAATCACATCCTTATGTTGGTCGTATCATAACCAGTTCAATGTTCTCTGTCCGTACCCGGGTGTTGAGTTCGAGAGATCTGTCATGCGCTGCTTCTCGGCTAATCTAACTAGACTTTTCAACCAAATCGCCAAACCGCTCAAACAAGAAATCAAGAAACAACCGGATACGCTTGGGCTGATATTTCTTGCTGATGTACACCACATTCAAATCGGCACTCGACACCGACATCGCGGTGTTGAAGTTCTTCATGTAGCCATTAAGCAGCGTCACAAGGCGCTGGTTATTGATGTCGCCTTGCACATCCAGTACCGATTTAAGAGCAATGCCCTCGCCTTTTAATGCCCAGTAGCGAATCACTTCGCCATCGTCTGAAAATCGCTTTGGAACAACAGTAATCGACTTCTTCATATCATGATCTTGGAAGTGCCATGTCTTGAGCTCTTCATTGCTGCGCAGCATGGCTAAACAATCGTGATCAACCAAATCTTGTGGTGTTAACGGTGTTCCATGCTTGGCAAGATATTCAGGAGAAGCACACAGCACACGTCGGCTTGGTGACAAGCGTCTGGATATCAAACTGCTGTCGACCAATTCACCATAACGGACCACGATATCCATGCCAGATTCAGCAATGTTCGAGAGGTTATCGTTCAAGTAGAGGTAAGGGATCACGTCGGGATATTGCTGACAGAACTCAGAGAGAATCGGAAGAATGTACTGCTTTCCGATGTCTTTCGGCGCGGCGATTTTGAGTGGACCTTTGACCTCTTTGACGCCATTTTGGATCAGGTTTTCGGCCTCACTGACATTATCCAATATCTCCAGACACGCCTTGTGATACAGCTCGCCAGAGTCGGTTAAAGACACATGGCGCGTACTTCGATTCAACAACTTCACACCATATCGCTCTTCCAGCGCTTGAAGCCTTGCTGTCATGGTCGCAGGTGATAAACCCAGTTCGCGCCCAGCCGCCGCTAACCCGTGATGCTTAACAATACTGACGAACATCGCCATATCTGAAAACTTATCCATACGATTCTCGCTTCCGTCTCTTCGTCTTACTTCTCGATCTTAATGCTCGATCTGAATACTCAGCGACACTATTCAGATTAACCGAATAATGAATTTATATTTTAACCAATTATCAAATTTAGTCGAATAAATATAATGACAAACATCAACAGAACAACGCAGGAATTCAGAGCATGACTAACGAATCGACTAATCAAGAGCAACGCACTTTCGTCATCATTGGTGGCACATCAGGCATCGGTAAAGCACTCGCGATGAAATTGAGAAACGAAAACAACACAGTGCACGTCGCTAGCCGACATACAGGCCTTAATATCAGCAATGAAAAGTCAATTTGTGAATACTTCGAATCGATTGGCGTGTTTGACCACTTAGTCGTAACAGCTGGCTCATCCGCTCCCGCAGGAAAAGTAACAGACGTAGCAACCGCAGACGCTAAGACAGCTTTTGACACTAAGTTTTGGGGCAGCTTAAACGTAGCAAAACATGCCTCACGCTACATGACGCCAAACGGCTCTATCACGCTCACGACAGGCATGTTGTCTCGCAAAGTAGTGGCTGGCACTTACGTAAAAACCGCCATCAACGCCGCGCTAGAAAGCGTGACTAAAATACTGGCGAAAGAGCTATCACCCATTCGAGTCAATGCCGTTAGCCCGGGTTTAACCATGACGGAAGCCTACAAAAACATGGACGATTCCGCTCGTACAAGCATGTACGACAACGCCAAAAATAACCTACCCGCAGGCAAGGTTGGCGAGCCTTCAGAGGTGGCTATGGGTTACCTATTCGCGATTAACAACCCATACGTAACAGGGTCAATCATCGACATCGACGGCGGCGCTCTACTCGGCTAACACCCCGCAAAGACATAAAGAACAATCGTGAGGGTGTTTATCTCAACGTCCTAACAAATAAGAATTTACATAGGTAACTCATCATGAAATCAGAAGCCATGACACAAGAAAAGATGCCATTCCAAGTTTGGATACTGACACTCGCAGCATTTGCAATTGGCACCGCTGAGTTTGTTATCGCAGGCATTCTTCCACAAATCGCCACATCACTTTCAATCACAGAAGGTCAAGCTGGCTACCTTATCAGTGCTTACGCGTTGGCTATCGTTATCGGCGGCCCGATCTTAACAATCTACCTTGCGCGCTTTAATAAGAAGATAGTGCTGATTGGCTTAATGGCACTGTTCATTATTGGCAACGTGTTATCCGCCTTAGCGCCAAGCTATCCACTTCTACTGGCAAGCCGTGTGATCGCAGGCTTAGTGCAAGGCCCTTTCTATGGCATCGGTGCGGTTGTCGCAACCAACTTAGTGTCTGAAAAAATGGCAGGTCGTGCCGTTGGCCAAATGTTCGCAGGCCTAACAGTCGCTAACGTTCTTGGCGTTCCAGCGGGAACTTGGGTTAGCTTGCAATTCGGCTGGCACACCACTTTCTTTACCGTGGCTGCACTTGGCACGATTGCGATGATTTCTATTCTAACGTCAATCAAATCGACTGGTCACAGTGAAGCAAAAGACATCAAAACTCAGCTGTTAGCGTTCAAAAACCCAATGCTGCTGATCAGCTTGGCAATCACTGCTTTTGCTTGGTCTGGCTTCATGACGCTATACGGATACCTTGCGCCAATCGCTATGCACATCACCGGCTACGGTCAAGAGTCTGTTACTTGGATCTTAGTGATTGTGGGTGTCGGCTTAATCATCGGTAACACCTTGGGCGGACGCTCTTCAGATAAAAACCTAGGCAAAGCTTCAATGTTTTGGGCCGTTGCAATGATCGTGTCATTGGTTGTAGTTGGCCTTGTGGTAGACAACAAAATCCTATTCGTTGCAGCGGTATTTGTCTTTGGTATTGCATCATTTGCGAACGTTCCAGCAATGCAACTTCGAGTGATGAACAACGGTGGCGAAGGCCAAGAGCTAGCAGCAACCGCGAATATCTCAGCGTTTAATTTAGCCAATGCCTTTGGTGGATTCCTTGGCGGCATGGTACTCGACAGCCAACTAGGCGCAGGCATGATTCCATTCGCAGCCGTTGTTGTCCCTGTTATTGGTTTGCTGCTTATTGCGAAAGCCAACCGAGCGGGGAGGCCACAAAGCAACTCTATTTTCAGCCCAGCAGAAAGCAAATAAGCCCCAATAAAAAACGAAAGATCACAGCATTAAAACAAGGTAGAAACCATGAACAAATTATTCGAAGCATCAGAACTGAAAGGCCTAGCACTACAAAACCGCGTGGTTATGGCACCCATGACACGCGCTCGTACTAGCCAACCTGGAAACGTGCCAAACGACATGATGGCAACCTATTACCAACAACGCGCAAGTGCAGGGCTGATCATCACGGAAGCAACGCAGATCTCTGATGACTCTCAAGGTTACTCATTCACACCCGGCGTTTATACCGATGCACAAATCGAAGGTTGGAAGTCAGTAACAACAGCAGCAAAAGCACAAGGTGCCGCGATATTCTGCCAGCTATGGCATGTAGGCCGAGTATCACACCCTACCTTTCAAAAAGGCGAGTTACCGATTGCACCTTCTGCATTAGCTCCAATAGAAACGCAGGTTTGGATCTCTGATGAGAATGGTAACGGCAACATGGTGGATTGCATCCAACCAAGAGAGATGACCCAAGCAGACATCGATCGTGTTGTTAAAGATTTTGCTAACTCAGCGAAAAAAGCAGTCGAGGCAGGGTTCAACGGAGTGGAAATACACGGTGGCAATGGCTACCTGATTGATCAGTTCCTAAGAACCAACTCAAACAAACGCACCGACAACTACGGCGGTAGCCGCGAGAACCGACTTCGCTTCCTAATCGAAGTGGTTGATGCTGTGATTGAAGAGATAGGTGCCGATAAAGTAGGTGTGCGCTTGGCGCCGTTCATCACCTTCAAAGACATGAACTGCCCAGATATCGTACCAACGATTTTAGAGGCATCGAAGGCACTTCAAGATCGAGACATCGCTTACCTGCACCTATCAGAAGCCGACTGGGATGATGCTCCAGTTATCCCTGAAAGCTTCCGCGTAGAACTAAGAGAGTTGTTCTCTAACACCATCATCGTTGCTGGCAGCTACACACCAGAACGCGCCGAAGAAGTGTTAAGCAAAGGCTACGCCGACCTTGTCGCATTTGGTCGCCCATTCGTTGCGAATCCAGATCTCGTTTCACGCCTACAAAGCGGCAGTGAACTATCCGATCTTGATGGCGCCACTCTGTTCGGCGGCAACGAAAAAGGCTATATCGATTATCCGGCTTTGTAGTTGTATAGCATTAGACACGCACCAAGCCTGCATGAGTCCTGCAGGCTTGCCTCTTTAGAAACGTGACCAATCCGATACCTTTTCACACCCAAGAATCCACTTGCATATTTTCATTTAAACCACTGTTATATTTGAACTTTATATGAAATTTAAATTATAGAAATATCAATAATAATTAGAATTTAGACGAATAAACGAGGACTCTCCATTGTTCAACGTAGGACAGGTTTACAATCGACGCACAGATATACACGGTCGTTACAAAGGTCAGCAATATGGTGGTATCGCTACACCTGCAGCCCACCCATATGTATTTATCTTCACTAGCGATGCTGGTGAAGAATTTGGCTACTCTGATGGTTTTAGTGCAGACGGCACTTTCCGATATACAGGAGAAGGGCAAGAAGGTGATATGCAGATGGTTAAAGGAAACTTGGCCATCTTTGAACACCAAAGCAACCTTAAAGAGATTCTCTTATTTGAATCTGTCTCAACTGGTTTTGTTAGATTCGTCGGAGTCTGCAACTACATCTGTCATCACATTGAGCAACGCCCCGACAAGAATGACCAACTTCGTGATGCAATAGTCTTCCATCTAGATATCGTCCCACAAAATGTCGGCAATAGCATTCAAACACCAAAAACTTCATACTTAACGAAGCCAACTAAAAGTAAATCATTGAAGCAATTACGAGACATCGCCTTAGCTTCAACACCACTTAAAGCTGACCCCAAAGAACAACTCACGCATGTGAAGTATCGCAGTGAAGCCATTAAGCTTTACGCAAAAAAGAGGGCAAATGGTATCTGTGAAGGTTGTGGAGTGCCCTCACCTTTTGAGACCAAGTCAGGTCCTTACCTAGAAGTACATCACCTGACACGGTTAGCGGATGGCGGAGCTGATTGCCCTG
The DNA here is from genome assembly GCF_041474275.1 of Vibrio sp. 10N.222.52.B7. Taxonomy (NCBI): domain Bacteria; kingdom Pseudomonadati; phylum Pseudomonadota; class Gammaproteobacteria; order Vibrionales; family Vibrionaceae; genus Vibrio; species Vibrio sp. 10N.222.52.B7. The sequence goes on from NZ_JBFRTU010000003.1 coordinate 23,638, forward strand.
AAAATGTGATCGCACTTTGTCCGACCTGTCATCGAGAGGCACACTACTCGGTGGACGCCGCAGATTTCAATGCAAAACTCATCAAGAAAGCTCTAAAGATTGAAGAGCAACTGTTGTAAACATTTCCTTCAGGCAAAAGAAAGGCTCGCATGACTAGTGCGAGCCTAATGCAGTTTAGGGGGTAAACCACAATCTGATATTAATCTGGGACTAATTATTTAACTTATGAGCCATTATGCACTTGTGCGCATTGATATTCTATTTTTAAATGATTCACTGCAATTAATCAATCGATAAAAGTTAGCGTTTGGTCAATTTAAACCACATAGGTAACAGTGATTTAGTGAGTGATGTCTAGAAAACCATCATAAAACCCATAAAAATCAGATCTATAAACTTCTCATTTGCCAGTAACCTTCACCATTAGTCGCGAGTTGGCTGTGTAAATAATCGAGCGTATCTGCGACCGTTCCCGCAATGCCTTGTGGTGGATTGAACAACAGCAAACCACTGCCGATCAGGCGATCATCACCCTTGGGATCTCGAAGGCGAAGTTCCGACTTGATCGGACTTGGTAGCAAACCATCTTTCACCGCTGTCACGCAGTGGTTCAAAATCAGTGAGCTCTTATCATCCGTGTAAAGCGGGTACCAAATTAATGCTGATACCTTCTCAGATTGCTGATACGCCTTAACTAAGGCATCAATCACCGCGAGATATTCTGAATCGGTTTCATAGGGTGGATCGATAACAATCAGATGGTGGCTGTCATGTTTAGCTACGTCATCAGGTAACGCTTTAAGCCCATCACCTGCGCTAATCGTAAGCTTGCTTGAAATATCTAGGTTACATTGTAACTTCTCAATATTGGTTTGCAGTAAATCAGCTTCATCTTGCTGAATGTCTGAAAAATAAAAACTATCTTGGCTGCGACCTTGTTGGTAAGTGATGGCGGCAGAACCCGGATACAAAGAGATAAGTTGATTCGGATTGTAGTATTCCAGTACCGACATAAAAGAAGCGAATGCCGGAGGAAGATAAGCCTTATTGCGCCACAAGTACCCGACCCCTTCAGCAAACTCACCGGCGTGATTACTTGGTGCGGTGGTGAGGTCATAACACCCTGTACCTGAGTGCGTGTCGATAACGTTGAGGCGTGAATGCTGCTGCATTAATGACTGAACAAGTGCACTCAATACTGGATGCTTCAGTGCATCACCATGGTCGCCTACATGACATTGATGTCGATATTCCATTCCCTTGCCTCATTTCTACTAACGTCATCTAAACATACTTCATATCATGAGGGCTTGCCTGCTCAATCCATCGTTTTTTGAAATAGGCTCTCTTTTCTCTAACCAGTTGACTCTTATAAAAAATAAAGCCCTTCGTCTTATTAAAAACGAAGGGCTTTACTGACGTTACTCACGAACTCGTGCTGTTAGCTAAGAAACACCTTAAGGGTACTCACCCTCAACTTCTACTGGCGCTTTCACTTGGTAGTGACAAGGCTGTAGGCCAAGTAGCTTAGGCAGTGTGATGCCGACAGACACTGAAGACCACGTACCGCTGACAATGCCGACAACGAGTGCAATAGCGAAACCTTGCAGCGCAGCGCCACCCAGTAGCCAAAGCGCTGATACGGTGATTAGCGTTGTTCCTGAAGTCACCATGGTGCGTGAGAAGGTCGCTTTAACCGATTCGTTAAGCAGGTTATCAGTATCACCGTTTGGATTGCCGCGCAGCATTTCGCGTACACGGTCGGCGATGATGATCGAGTCATTCAATGAATAACCGAGAATCGCTAGCACGGCCGCCAATACGGTCAGGTTAAACTCAAACTGAGTAAAAGCGAACAGACCCAAGATAAGCGTCACGTCATAGATGATCGCGGCAAGCGCACCCAGAGCCAAACGCCATTCAAACCGTACACTCAGGTACAGCATGATCATTAGGAAACACACCAATACCGCTAAGCCACCTTGGTCAACCATGTCTTGACCGACTTGAGGGCCAACCACGCTGCTGTTAAGCACTTTTACTTGGTCGCTGACAGAAGACAAAGCATCCACTAAGTTTGGCTGTGGAGCATCTGTCAGTTGGCTATAACGGATTGTCCAGCGATCCTGTTCTGCCATACCAACCACTTGAACGTCTTGTTGAAAAGCCGTGTCGAGCTTGGTTTTTAACGCATCTTTGGTTACTTGATCAGAGAGTTGAACCTCGGCAACCACACCGCCAGTAAAGTCCAAACCCCAGTTAAAACCTTTCACTGCCACCAGCATCACAGAGCTCATGAACAGCACAATAGAAATCACAGACATCACCTTACGAAGGCGAGTCATATTGCTATTTGAAAAATAGCGGTCTGAAATAGTCATTTTTGAAGTACTCATGCTTAAATCCTTACATCGTGGCGTTGGTCACGCCCCCAAACCAAATTGATGATTGCTCGTGAAGCAAAAATGCCCGTAAACATACTGGTTAGAAGACCTAAGCCCAGTGTCAGAGCGAAGCCCTGAATCGGTCCATTACCAATGGTATATAGAGCCACAGCAACGATCATGGTAGTGACGTTAGCATCGAAAATTGACGAGAATGCGCTATCGAAACCACGATCGATAGAGCTAGCAAAGCTGCGTCCTTCTTTCATCTTGTCTCGAATACGCTCGAAGATAAGCACGTTGGTGTCCACCGCCATACCAACGGTCAGTACTAAACCCGCAATACCCGGCAGAGTTAACACCGCACCCGGTAGCAGCGCAATCAAACCAAACAATGTGGTCATGTTAACCACCAATGCACAGTTCGCGACCCAACCTAAGCGGCGGTACCATAGCGCCATAAACGTTAGCGTAAGGCCAAGACCAAGTGCCAAAGCAGCAAAGCCGTTAGTTACATTTTCAGCACCCAAAGATGGGCCAATGGTACGTTCTTCAATGATGGTCACAGGCGCAGTCAATGACCCCGCACGCAGCAGTAACGCAAGCTCTTGCGCATCAGCCAAGCTGCCAGCGCCTGTGATTCTGAAGCGGCTACCCAGTTGAGATTGGATGTTTGCCACACTAATCACTTCGCTGTCTTGCTTACTGTTGCCTGCTCTATCACGGCTGTATTCGCTGTACACCGTTGCCATTGGCTTACCGATGTTATGACGTGAGAACTCGGACATTTTCTTACCACCAGAAGAATCCAGCGTAATGTTGACTTCTGCACTGCCCATCTCACCAATGCCACTGCGAGCATCAATAATGTGTTCGCCACTCAACACAGCCTTGCGGTCGACTACCACACGGTTGCCGTCTGAATCTTTCAGGGTTTGAGTACTGCGAGTGGCATTGTCGTACACCGAATAGAACGCCAATGAAGCAGTAGCACCAATCACGTCTTTCGCAGCTGCAGGGTCTTGTACACCCGGCAGTTCAATACGAATACGGCTTTCACCTTGACGTTGAATCGATGCCTCCGTGATGCCTAGCTCTTCAATACGGCTGCGCATGATTTGCAGGTTTTGTTGAACCGTAAGGTTGCGTAGCGTTCTTTGCTCTTCTTCAGACTGAGTTAACGTTAGCGACTTGTCTGAGCGGTTACGTAGCCATTGTGGGAACTCTTGACGAATCAGCTTCTGGGCTTTTTCGAAATCGGCGTCGGTACGGAAATCAAACTGAACTTGGTTGTTCACCACTTTACCGCGGGCATAACGCACCTGACTGGTCACCTCGTCGACCATCGCTTGAGCTTGCGCGTGATAAACAGGCTCCATATCCACTTCTAACAGGAACTGCACACCACCACGTAAATCAAGGCCTAACTGAATCGGCGCAAAGCCCATGTCAGTTAGCCATTTAGGTGCTGCTGGTTCCATCGCTAGCGCAACCGTCGCGTTATCCAATAGGCGCTCATTCAGCACCTCTTTGGCTTTCGCTTGTTGTTCAGCGTCTTCTAAGATCACGACTAAACGTTTGTCTTTTTGAAATGCCGATTTAGCTTGGATGCCTTCGCTCGCAAGGTATTGGGTAATTTGACTCGCATCGATGGTCTGTTCAGAACGGTTGTTAATTTGAACCGACGCATTCTCGCCATACCAAGAAGGTAAAGCACTCAGAACCATGATGATGATAGTGGCGATAAGCACCACGTATTTCCACTTTGAGTAGTGGTTTATTTGTTTTCTTTGAATGCGTTTTTTCACAGTCAAGATCTCTTCTTTGAACTAATATTTTGCGAACACGAGCAATGGCTAATCGCAACCAGAACAAGCTGATTGAAAGATAGTGATGCTAAAGCTGATGACGCTATGTTTGTTTTGGTTAATTGGCGAGTTCAACGGGCACAATTGACCATCGATACGACCAATTTAGGGTCAAACGATTAGCTAAGAAGTTCTCGGAAATGCGAGTATTGGATGTTGCCCTCTTTCCACCCAGAAAGCCGGGAGGACGGAGAACTCACAATACTGGTCCAGTGCAGCTTGGAATCCAACAACGGCGTGTTGAAGAGCAGGGAAGCCAGTATTGAGGGGGGAGAGAAGTCAATCAGTAGATGATAAGCAGGCTCAAGATCGGCCACGCTTTCTTGCTCGTTACTGAGCATACGTCTGAAGTTTGCTGCTTGAAGGCTTGATTCGGTGTCGTGATAGTTAGAACTGTCACCAGAAGGCACGGTGCCAAACTGAGCCTTATCGCACTCTAAGTAGCTCGACGGATTATCCGTATCAGCTTGTTTACAAAGATCATTCTGTGAAGATTGCTCTTGAGCCGAGTAAATTTGAAATGGCTTAGAAGGAAACGAATAGCCGTTAGAATTCACTAAGCCAAAGCTCAGTAAAAACAACATTAAGACTAATCGGGTACCCAGTTTAAGCAATCTAATATCCAAACAACATTCTCGTAGATCGTCAATCTACAATACAAATGAAACGCTGTCTTGATTTAAAACATTTTTTTAGAAAATGATACGATGCAACCGATTAAGCGATCTCAAAATTTAGATTTACATAGATCTAAAACGGCTTAACAACAGGTGAGGCATAGACGTTATGAATGGTGGGAAAACAAGAAAGCCAAGCGGTGCTCGCTTGGCTTTGAGTTGTCTCTTTCTGTTGGTTTCAAGCTTTAGGCTTTAGGCTTTAGGCTTTAGGCTTTAGGACGCATGATGTTCTTAACCTTACGGCTATCTTCACCAAAGATGCGTTGGACAAGTTGATTCATGTCTTCCGCAGTAATCGACCTCGCCACTCGCTCAACTTGAGACAAAGCTTCGATATCGTAACCATGAAGTAAATAACGAGACAGATACCATGCTTGGTCAATAGAGCTCGTCTCGAGAGGCGTGAAGTCCGCTTCAAACTGTTTCACGACTGCGTGCATTTCCTTTTCAGAGACGCCTTGTAAAAGGTCTGCAATCACTTTATCGATCGCCACTTCGACTTGGTCAACGTTCTCCGGCGCTACCATCGCCCCGATAACCCACTCACCACTCAGCTCACTATCTGCGGATGATGAATACGTATATGGCGAGTAATCTAAGCTCAACTCTTCACGAATATAAGCATCTAAACGAGCCGCCAGCAGTCGTTCTAGCAAGTTTTCCGTGAAGATATCTTTTGCCGTTACGCCTTGGTCGGTTTCGGCTTCAGGTTCAGAGATGACTCGTAAGATGTACTCTGCACTATTCACATTGTTGATCGCTAAATCAATGCGTGATTCAGATGGCTGCTTGTAAGCCACCTTAAATTCAGGAACCTCAGCTTTTTCTAATGGAATCGAAGCCAAGTATTGCTCAACCAAAGGCTTTAATTCACTTGGGTCGATGTCACCCACGATCACCAATTGGTTATGCCTCATTTGACCAAACAATTGCTGATGAAGATTAGCGACGTCTTCCACAGAAACCGCTTCAACACGTTCTTTATCAACAAAGAGGTGGCCACTGTCTTGACGATAGATATTCTGGTTTCTTGCGCGCTCAAACTGACCGACAGGGCTGCTCAAGAAAGATTCTTGACCTTGTACAAACTCCTGTTTCACTGCCTCTAACTGCTCGGGAACAATTTTAGGCGCAGTTATGAAGGTATAAAGCGCAGCAAACGTATCTTTAAGTCCGTCTTTATTGATATTAAATTCAATACCATGACGAGTATTACCAATGAAAGAATCGGCGCTAATATTTTCACGATCAAAGTACGCTAAAAGCTCAGAACCCGTAAATTCACCCACACCACTTCGAGCGAAAGTAGGTAACGCAACCTCAACCGCTGGGTAAAGGCTCGGATCCAAAGCGGCTTTTCCACCGAGGCTCATGTACATCACCCCAACATCATCACCCGCCACATAATCACGCAGATACCACATGTCGATACCATTGCTCAACGTCCACTTTTGGATATATGGGTCTACGGACATTTGTTCAGCAAGTACAACCTCGCCTTGCGAGCTAGGTACAGCAAAAGCACTGGCTGTTCCTATCGCAAGCGGCGGAATTCCCGCCTCGCTATACGTGGCTTTTAAGCTATCTAGAGAGTTAATGATCGCTGTTCTGTCTTCATTGTCATCCATCCCAATAACAATAAAGTAATCATCAGAAAGTAGATTCTTGATGTTGTCGTTAATCACTTCAAGGCTCAAGTTAGCGATGAAAGCTTCCAAGCTTGCTTGATAATCTTTCTGTGATTGGACTATTCGATCATTGACTAACGCACTCACTTTGTAATTCGCGTGTTCAACACTGTCCATTTTATCCCAGTTATGCTCGATGTTATCCAGCAAGTCTTGGTAGTAGTACAGTTCGCCAGCAATATCCGTTTCCGAAACACCAAAATCACGCAATGATGCCAATGTAGAAAGCAGATCTTGTTGGATAACTTCACGGTCTCCAGCCGGAAACCCAACACTTATTGACGAATAGTAAAAAGCGCCCATTCGATAACTATCAGATGCAATCCATTGAGTCGGGAACGCGGCATCATTGAACACCGCTTCTAATCGTCGTTGAATCAATTGTTGAGCGGTTTCATCTAACCTGCGTTGATTCTGCTGAGCATGATTTTCAACTATATTTGAACCGCGGTTAAACGTCAGAGTTATGCTTGGCGCTTCTCTTCCTGCGTACTCAACATAATCATCTTCATTGAATGAGGTCGTTTTCTGTTTCTCTGGTCTCGGCGTATCGCCACGCTCCCAGCTAGAAAACTTTTCTTCAATGAGTGGAATCACGGTTTTGATGTCCACATCACCAGAAACGACCAGCTCAACTATTTGAGGTTGATACCAAGTCTGATAAAAGTTGGTGATGCCTTGAGGAGTGGCATTCACAATCGACGATTTAGTCCCTAATGCATCTTGCGATTCGTACGGGCCGCCTTCAATGAAGTAATCATAATATATATCTCCGAATGACTTATCATCGAGGCGAGCCATACGGAACTCACCAAGAACCACGCCTTTTTCTTTTTCGACTTCTGAACTTGATAAATCCAGGCCATCACCAATGTCACGCATCCAGGTCAAAGCAGACTGCAATTGGATGTTATCTGGCAAATCTAACTGGTAGACCGTCTCTTCATAAGAGGTGTAGGCATTAATATCAGCACCAAAGCTAGCGCCTGCGTCTTCGAATAGACGAATCACATCGTTCTGAGAGAAGTTTTTACTGCCATTGAATGCCATGTGTTCCAAGAAGTGCGCGTAGCCTTCTTGTTGAGAAGTCTCTTGAATCGAACCGGCGTGCACGACTAAACGAACAGATACGGATTCTTCATGATCTGGATAAACATGATAGGTAAAACCATTCTCTAGTTGGCCTGAAGTCCATGCCGGATCCGGCTGGATTGGCGTTTCGGTAGTTTTTGATGTTGAGCTACAGCCAACTAAGGTGAGGCATAGAGCCGTCGCTAAATAATATGTTTTCATAACAACCTCTTAATGTCATTCATCGACAATATACAGATTGAGCTAACGATTATTATTTAATATTGAACCTGATGAGTATCTTTGTGATCTGGATCTTTATTTTATAAATCACCAATCGTTATGTAAGATCGCTGTGCTCATTTAAATAGGCATTTAGATAAGAGCCTATTAAATCGATTTTAGACTCGCTAACTACATCTATTTAAAATCAATAAGCTACATAAATTTCAGCCAGTTCTCTACATACCTTTAAACAACGCTTGTGAGGCGCGGCTGATCGGTAGTTTTTCACCTGACACATACGCCGACATCTTGCCAGAGAGTCCTTTCTTCACCTTATCGATAGCAGACACTTTCACCACCACTGAACGATGGATCTGCCAAAACTCATCCGGATTAAGCTGCGCAATCAGCTCTTTTAATGATACGCGAAGAATAAACTCCTCTAGTTCTCCCCCTTGGCCTTTTTTGAATATCGAGACGTACTTGTCTTCCGCTTTGAAGTAAGCGACATCATCGACGGCGATCAGGTGGATGTCTTCTCCGACACTGGCTTTGAGCCACGTTAGATACTTTTTCTGCGATAGATAAGGAGGCTGCGTTTGCTGAGAAGTCGATTGTGATAACTGCTGAAGCTGAGCCATTAACGCCGTGATATCCGGTTGTTCTGACGTAATACCTAATTGCGTTTGGTTGATCGACAGACGCGATTGCACCTTCAGGCATGTGGCCAGTAAGCGTTCTTCATTGATGGGTTTAAGCAGGTAATCCATCGCATTGTGCTCAAAAGCTTTGACTGCATATTCGTCATAAGCCGTAATGAATACAATCAATGGCGGCGAATCTAGCTTGTTCAATTGTTTCGCGAGCGAGATGCCATCTAGCTCTGGCATTCGAATATCAAGAAAGACCACATCAGGCTCGAGCTGCTGAATACTCTGCATCGCCTCTAGCCCATTTTGTGCCTTCCTGACGATCTCGAGTTCCGGCCAAACCTCAGCAAGGCTCTTGTCTAAGTGGTGCCTTAACAGTGCTTCATCGTCTGCGATAATCGCCGTTACACTCGGCTGTATTGCTGGGTTGTTCATGGTTAGTCCTTTAAATTCACACTGTAAATCGTCTGTTTTTGTCTCTTTTCTGTGCTTTTTGGTCTGTAATTCTAGGCAGCTGCGTCAGTCAGCGGTAACAAGATCGTCGAGACTACCCCGCCTTCAGCGTGTTCAGTAATCGTTAGGCTCGCCTTATCACCAAAAAGAGTTTCGATTCTTTGACGAATATTGCTTAATCCAACACCGTGACCCGCCTTAGCAGAAGGCGTTTTCAGCCCTGCGCCATTATCTGACACTTCAATTTTTAGCTGCTGTGCTTGTTGAACTATACGGATATTCACTTGGCCACCAGCGGCTTTGGGCTCGATGCCGTGCGTGAGTGCATTCTCGACCAAAGGTTGAATCAAGAACGGTGGAATCACCTGCAAATCGCTAATCTCGTGTATTTCAATCGAGAACGTTAAGCGCTCACCCAAGCGTATCTTTTGGATATTAAGATAAGCGTCTAACAAGTCGACCTCTTGTGCGATGGTCGATTGCTCGGTGCGGCTGTTTTTCAGAGTTACACGTAATAAGTCAGTCAGTTTTTCGAGCATCAACTTGGCTTTCGCGCTGTCACTCTCAATCAATACATTGATGGTCGCAAGCGTGTTGAACAAGAAGTGCGGTTCAATTTGGCTTTGCAGTTGTTTAAGCTGGCTTAGCACCACCACCTTTTCTTGGTCGGCCTGACGACGCTTGGCCACTTCCAATTCGTTATCGGCACGTAACTGCTGCTCCCGAGTATAGAAATAGTAATAGCAAACCGAACAGAAGATCACACCGAGCAAGACTACAGATTTAAGGTCCGAGATATTAGCCCCGAAATACCCGTTCAACCAATAATGTGCGTTCAAGGTACCAAAGGTCATCGCGATCACCATTGAGATACCCACCTCAAGCGTTCGAGATGTCCTCTTAAACAACTTCACCAAGATGAAAGAAGAACCCACGGCGCTGTAGCCAAAGCCAAAACTGATTGCCAGGTTAACCGTTAATCCGCCGCCCCAAATCGTATGGGTTGTAATCGCAATAAGAACACAAAATAGCGTGGTGAACGCGAAACTCTTAATCCATGAAAATCGACTGTTTGAAGAAGTGTCCATTAAAATCGTCCTTTGATATTTAAGAGAATCATATGACTATCGGGTAAACTGGCGTAAGCAGAATCACTTTTACCACCTAGAAAGCGTGCAGCAAGTTCCAATTCCAACGATGAATCGCCATTATCGAAAGCCTGATAATTGAGCCACTGAGTCGCAATAAAACCGCCATCTTGAGGAGACAACATGACATCGAATGTTGGCGTGATATCTTCAAGCCAGCCATGTGTCGAATCCAGAGACCAATGAAACATGATGTTGTGTTGAACCAAATTGGCGTGCTGATAACCTTGAGCATAAGAACCTACCAACGAAGATGTCATCGGATTAACCGACAAAGACTCTGCACTTTCTATGGCACTTTGCCACTCAGAATGACTCCAAGCACGGCTATCAAACCAGTATTCCAGCACCACATTATGGCCCGTGTCATTGGCCCATGTTAATCCTGCTAACGCTTGATAAGCCTCGCCCTGCTCTTCAAGATAAACCGGTTTAAGCATTGAATCCGGCTGACTGTAGCCAAGGCTTTGTCGCTGATAAACCACCGAGCCATGAAACTCCCAAGCGAGATTTAATACCGACACCAAGCTCGCTCCAAGCAAGCCGTGGCGTACATCGTCGTAATAAGCGATCCATTGATATTCGTGGTCGCCAACCAGATTGTAACGACGTATCCCAAAGCCTTGTTGCTGATTCTGCTTTTCGAATTCATTTACGTCTTGGGAAGTCCATGACGAATCGCTGTAAAGCAGTGTCCATTCGCCCGTCATATCGAACAGTGACGCCGAGGCAACACCTGCGCCCTCTTCTGCGACAATGCCCACTGGGTTTTGTCGATAAGGTTTGATGATGTCTAACGGTCGATAGCCATAGCCCACGCCCCAATCCAAACGAACCTTGCCAAGCGTGACATCAAGATAGTGGTCACCGAACGCTGAATTAGACAGTTCAACACCACCTTGCCAAAACAGCTCGCGCACAATGAATTCCGATTCAAAGCTCGCCTCATTCCCCTGTGGGTCATTGCTCAAAATGTCGTTGGCTTTCATTGCAAACAGGCCAAGCCAATTGCCATATCCAACCTCAAGATCCAAAAAACCATTGAGTGACTGGCGATTGTCAGATACGAAAGGGTTAAATGGCGACTCTCTCGATTCAACGGCCTCAGCACTCAATTGCCAGTCCCAGGCTAGGTTCAGATCGTCCGCTTGAGTCGTATTACTCATACAAGGCAGCACAAGGAAAGTAACGATTAAAGGCTTGATGTGGAATCGACGACTAGAAGCTTTCATGGCACCCACCTAAAGCCCAGACACGCTATTACGTGATAAGTAAGCAGGGTTGTAGTATTTGTCCGCTAAAGCTTGTTCGCTTACCTCGCGGTACTCAATCACGGTTTTCTTACTTGGTTGAATCTTATCGAGCAAAGTCATCGAAACTACACTTGGCAAGCCATCTCGCACGCCTTCAGTAAACCAAGCTTGCTTGGCTAACTTACCTGAACGCAGATACAGATCCGCTTTAACAGGAAACGCTCGGTCTGCCGTTAACCACAGATCAATCGATTGATAGCTGGCACCCTTGGTTTTCGCCGTTAGCTTTAGATGATAAGTATCGAGTGTCTCGCCAGTCGACCTCTCAACCTGTTGCTCGGCAACCCACTTACCTTGGTAATCTTCGCTCCAAGTGAGCGTCGAAATGTCCCCTACCGAAGCTTCACCCAAGAGTTTCTGCATTGGTGTGATTCGGATAGGTCGGCGCGATTTCGGCATCAGTAACCAATAGTTGTCCTCTATCATCAGCATCTTTTGACCCGCCTCGACCGCAGACTTGAACACGACCAGCGACTCTCGGTTTGGTCTTGTGTAGACGTTGTATTCGCGGGTTTTGTCTAGTTGCTCGTCTTGATATAGCGCGACCAGAGATACCACTTTTGATGCCTGTTCGCTGTTCAAACGATAGCTGTCTGCCTTGGCAATCATCTCAGTGACTTGTTGTGAATCAACCGCCCAGCTTGGTGTCGATACTAAAACCAGAACCAATACAGAACCTAAAACAGTGAGTAAACGAGTAAATTTATACATAAACCAGCGCCTCCGTGATTGGCTTATTCACGCCCTTGCGAGCAGAGAAATAAGCAGCCAGCAAACATATCGTCAGCACACCCAAAGTGGCGTAACCAACCAATTCCAATGAGAAGTAAATGTTGAGTGGGTAACCCTCGGTTCTGCCGGGAGGTGGTGGCATTTGTATATCAACCACCAGCAATAACACCGACACTAAGCCACTCACTAACGCGCCGATCGCGCTACCAATCACAGCCAACAATCCCGCCTCTTTTAAGAAACCTGCCACGATTTCAGAAGGGTAACTGCCGAGTGCCGACAAGGTGCCAATTTCTCGAGTGCGTTCGGTCACCGACATGGTCATGGTGTTAAACAGCGACACGAACACCACCAACGCCATCACTGCGCCCATGATGCCGAAGATCCGGTCGTAAAGATCTTTAACCTTGGTGTAGAAAAACGCACGATCTTGCCATGGGGTGATCTCGATCTCTGTACCTTGTTCGCTTTGGCTCGCGCTATTTCGATCCAAAGCCGTTTGGATACGCTGTTGAACGGTCGAGGTCTTGCTGGTTTCAAAAAGGAATACCGACAAGGTGCTCACTTTGTCTGAAGCCAAAAGCTCTTGAGCGGTCGTGATATGAACATACAGCTGACGCTTATCCAGCTCAGGCACACCCGTCGAATAGATACCCTGCACCTTAAAATCAAACGCGTTCAAAGCACCATCACTGGTGGTTGCAAGCAGTGTCACCCAATCGCCAACCGCAACTTTGAGGTTACGAGCCAGATCAGTTCCCAGCATGACTTGTGGTTCTTGGCTTTCGTATCTTGGGGATTTCACATCTGACAGGGTTTGCCCGCTGCGCACATCAAGGAATGGACCTTTCATGTCGAACTCACGCTCATTAACACCCGTTCCCATAAAAATGGTCGATTTGCTGCCGTTAGAAACCAAGCCGCTAAAATAGACCCTAGGCTGCACACCACGCACGTCGCTGTCGCCAATAATGCTCTTGGTTAGGGCTTGAACATTGTCTAGACCATTGCTCAGCGGCATGTCTTCATCTTGCTCAAAATATCCCGGCGTACTCAAAGTAAGATGACCAGTATCGCGCGCGGTCGATTCACGCAGAGATTCATAGGTATAAAGCCCATAACCTCCAGCCGAGGTCAGCGCAAATACGGCAATTGCGATGATCAATACCGAAAGCAGACTACGGCGACCGTTTCTCAATAAATTAAGCCACGCCAAACGCACCGAGGTAGGAAGCAAAAAAGTGCTCATTCTTTGTGTTAACTTGCCCATGAGATTGCCTCCATTGCTGTGGCTTGTAGTGCCAGTTGACCATCGATAAGTTCAATGACTCGGTCACAACGCTGCGCCATTCTTGGGTCATGCGTTGCGACAATAAAGGTGGTGCCCATTTCATGGCCGAGCTCTTTCATAATGTCGATCACAAGGTTGGCGGTGTGACTGTCTAAGCTAGCGGTCGGCTCATCGGCAATGACTAAGCTTGGGTTGTGGATTAGCGCTCTGGCTATCGCGACACGTTGCTGCTGGCCGCCTGAAAGATTGTCTGGGCGATGATGTACATATTCGCCTAGCCCAACACGCTCCAACATCTCTTGTGCTCTGGTCTGCTGTTCTTGTTTCGAACATTGGTTCAACATCAATGGGTAGGCCACGTTCTCAAGTGCCGTCATCACTGGAACCAGATTGAAGCGCTGAAATACAAAACCCAACGACTGACGGCGAAAGCGTGCAGCGGCGATTTGCTCTGTCGGATACGGTTGGCCATCAATATTGATCTGTCCTCGATAGCTCATATCCAACAAACCAAGAATATTCAAAAGTGTGCTTTTTCCAGAACCCGACGGGCCACACAACGCCACCATTTCACCGCGCTGGATATGGCCATCGACCCCGTTTAATGCATCAACACGTTGACCGCCTGTGACATATGCTTTGCCGATATCTTTAAATTCAATCATCCCGTTTTCCTCTGATTACTAACCAACTGTTTAGCTTCCATGCCCTTTATTTCGCTTTCGCTATTAGGGCCTTCGCAGTCATCGTTTCGATGTTGCCAACATCGGTGTTTTCCATCTTTTCAAGCCACATCTGTGCTTGCTCGAAGTCCTCAGCACGAATCGATGCAGTAATGGCGTAACGGTAAATCCACGATGTCGCAGCGAAATGTTGCTGTTGGAAATCATCTTCCGCGAGTAACGCGAGGAACAGGTCATAACCACGATCAAAATGGTTAAACATGTCTGGTAGCGAGGTGTAAGTCACCGCGGCCATTGCGCGAGTTAAGTAAGAATCTGGCAGCCCTTGTACACGAGGTTGCTCATGAATCGGTTGGTCTTCGTCTTTTAGCAGCACCAGTGATTTATCAATGGTTGATAAGCCTTTCTCCACATACTTCATCTTGTTCCAAGGTAAGAACGCATCACGCCCCATCAGGGTTTCTGTGCTTCCGAGGTAAACCAAGGTCAGTGGTGTCGCTCCGTCTTGTTGTAAGGTTTCGTTAAGGCGTTCATACGCCACCTCAACCAAATCTTCATTGCCTTGCGCGGCTTGGTTATAGATATCGAGCACGTCTGAACTCGGGTTGGCCTGCACCAAAGTGGGTGCGAATGAAACAAGTGCAATCAGTAATGAACGCTTAAGCAGAGAAGCGGTAGAGCCTGAATTAAATGAGTGTGAAGTAGTCATAATTTCTAATCCCTTTCAAATGTTGACGTTGAAAGGTTAACTAGAATTTGTCGCGCAGTTTTACCAATGCGACGAATGGTAATAATGAGGAGTGAATGTTTGAGAGGCGGTGTGAGTGGGGATATAGGATTCAGTTATTGTATTTCAGTAAAAGTCGTGCTTATTTTGCACAACCCATATTTACTAATTATTCATACTGGGTAGACATAAACATACCTGATACATTGGAGCTATGTATCGTTTTTGTAATCTTCGGAATAGAAACGGTGATTCAGGAGATCGATGAGTAATTGTTGAAATAAATCATTCGCATAACCACTTACAGCTTTAAAATACGAGACAAAGTTAATACAATCTTGTTGCGCATTGAAATGGTTCAATGTTTATATCAAATTAGTTATGGATTTATCAATATCATGGAAGCAACAACAGTTAATGCTAACGAAACTCAAACGCCAAAAGTTCTAAACAAACTTGGAACTGCATCATATGGTCTCGTTGCAATTGGGTCTTTCTTACCTGCAATTACTATCAAAATGTGGGGAGTGTCTGAATCAATTACAGGTTTAGATGTCTACGGGTTCACTATAGTCTTACTAATGATTGTAGGCTCAGCATCCTGCGCTCTTGGCTTACCAAAAATCGTAGCAAAAGGCATTGGTGCAGTGTCATTAGCGTATCTTTATTACCACTTGTTTCAAGCCATCGGTGATTTAAATGAAATGGCGCAAATGATGGGGGGGCGTCGTGGTGGTGAACTGGGACAGATCATTGAATTAGCTCTACAAAGCGCAAATATTGGCATTGTCGCCTTACTACTTGGCTTCATTTCGTTAAACATTTTTATGTTTGTAGGTTACAAACTTCACCCTCGCTTCGAGGCATTAGATGTAATCTTGAAACACTACTCTTCAAAAGCCTCAGAAAAAGCCGTTGAAAAATCAACTCAAATCAAGAAAGCAACCGAAGAGAAAGCATCAGCAGTTAAACAGAAAGCCAATCAAGTTCAGAAAGAGCAAATCGATAAAGGTGAATAAACTCATTTAAATCATCAATTTTGGACATCTATTTTAACGATTTTCGTCCCATTGATAATTCATAGATTGCTGAATTAGGAATCAAACAGAAAATTCAATACGTTTAAAAGAGTTCAAACCAAACAAAAATAGCCGCTAATCAGCGGCTATTTTTAATTATCCAAGCGAAGCTTCGATTACTTCTAGCTTTCTACTTCTTTGTCTCTTCAACCACGGCTTTCATCAATACTGATGTATCCATGCGGCCTTGTCCTTCGGCAGACAATGCTTTGTAAGCGTTGTTGGTCTTTTCAGTCAGTGGAAGCTGGATGCCTTGGCGTTCTGCTTCATCTAGGCAGAAACCTAAGTCTTTGATCATCCAATCAATGGCAAAGCCGAAATCGAACTTATCTTGCGCCATTGTGGTCGCGCGGTTTTCCATCTGCCATGAACCTGCTGCGCCGTTTTTAAGGCAATCAACTAGCGTTTGGATATCCAAACCTGATTTTTCAGCAAGCACTAAGCCTTCAGATAAGCCGTTCAATACACCTGCAATGCAGATCTGGTTAACCATTTTCGCACGTTGGCCTTGGCCGACGTTACCCATAAGAACTGACGACTTACCGTAAGCTTCGAACACAGGTTGAAGGTCATTAAATAACGCTTGTTCACCACCACACATGATGGTTAGCACGCCATTTTCTGCGCCCGCTTGACCACCAGACACAGGTGCATCCATAAAGCGAATACCTGCTTGCTTCGCAGCCACTTCAAGCTCTTCAGACAGGACTGCAGATGTTGTAGTGTGATCGACAAGAATCGCGTTTGGCTTCATCGCTGCCAATGCGCCTGTTTCGCTGGTTGTCATGCTGCGTACGTCGTCATCGTTACCCACACAAACCAATACCACGTCAGCTTCCGCTACACACTCAGCCACAGATTCAGCCGCTTTACCTTGGTGTTTATCAGCCCAGCCTAGCGCTTTGCTGTGAGTGCGGTTAAATACCGTTACTTCAAAACCGGCTTTGACTAGATGGCCTGCCATTGGGAAACCCATAACGCCTAGCCCGATAAAACTTACTTTCATTTCTTTCTCCTTTTATTTGACCAAACCATCGCTATGAAAAGATCGAACACTCTCAATCAGTGCATCAATAAGCAGGGTCAAAGCCTTTGGCTGATATTTTCTTTCTTTGTACACTAAATACGCTTGGCGATCACCCCGATGATACTCAGGGAGCACTTGAATCAGATTCATCTCAGGGGATACGTGACGAAAAGGCAATGAAGCGAGCCCCAAACCTTTTTGCGCTGCGGCCGCCACCGCATGAATATCGTTAACGATGAACTTAGGTTTAATCGTGATCATTTGCTCTAAGCGGTCGGATTTGTAGAGCGGCATATCAAACACATCATCGACGTTAATCCAATCTTGCAGCTCTAGGTCGTCGGGTTTTTCTATTGTTGCACGCGAATCTAAGTATTCTGGGCTTGCATAAAACCCGTGTTTGGCTTTAAACAGCGGTCGAGCAATCATGCCTTCCATGTCCGAGATCTTAAACGTGATCAGTAAGTCACGATCAGTCTGTGGAATGAGCTGCTGCTGGCTCAGAGTAAGGTCGAGCTGAACGTTTGGATACTGAGTGAGGAATTGCTCTACCGTCGACCGTAGAAAGCCACTGTAGAAGTTATGAGGCACAGCGAGCTTTATCTTGCCTTGGATAGCGTCACGCTCTTCAAGCAAGCTATTAAAGCCGTGATGAATCGACTCCATACCGCTGCTCAGTGCAGAAAAAGCCGCCTCACCGTCTTTGGTGGCCACCAGCTCACGACCTTTCTTTTCTAAAAGTCGGATATTGAGGCGATCTTCCAATGCGGTTAGCCGACGCGACATAGTCGACACAGGGAGTTGCAGCCGTTTCGAAGCCGATAGCAAAGAGCCCTCTTCAACCACTGCACAGAATAAGAACAGATCATCAATGTTTCCAAATATGGAATTCATACTTCTACATGTGCCTATTTTTCTCATTAATGGATAAATGTAACCTTATCTCATCAACATCAGAAAATCACGGGAGAAACATATATGAGCAAAAAACAATTTTGGGTAACCGCGATTTTATCCTCACTCACCATGGCAACCATCATGTCTGGGTTAATTTCTGGCTACAAAATGGGATTCAGCTCCGAGTGGCCGCCAATCTGGATGCAAAGCTTTTTCATCGCTTGGCCGTGTGCCATCACACTCAACCTCACCGTGCTTCCTTTGATCAGAAAATTCTCAGCATGGATTTGTCGCCCAAGAACGCTTTGCGAACCTGACATCACGGAACGATGATCAAGGGCTAATGTTAAGGAGCTATAGTCTAGGTTCTGCGATCAAAAAGATACGGTAAAAAAGCTATGTTCATGGGTAAGCGACTGAATTACAGCCATAAAAAAACCGAGCACTAGGCTCGGTTTTTTGTATTCTACATTTACTCACAAGAGCAAAGCTATCAATTATAGATTGATATTACAGCTCAGCGTTGTGGTAAACCTGCTGAACGTCATCACAGTCGTCAAGCATGTCTAAGAACTTCTGGAATTTCTCAGAATCTTCTTCAGCTACTGGCGTAGTTGTTTGAGGAACGAAAGTGATTTCCTCAACGTCTAGCGTTAGCTCTGGGAACGCAGTGTTTAGTGCAGTCTTCGTTTTGAAGAACTCAGTCGTTGGAGCGAATACAGTGATAACACCGTCTTCTAGCTCAACGTCAGTCACGTCTACGTCTTCCATCATTAGCGTTTCTAGGATGATCTCGTCGTCTTCGCCTTTAAACTGGAATACAGCTTGGTGAGCGAACATGTGAGAAACAGTACCTTCAACACCGATTTTCGCACCAGTCTTAACGAAACATTGGCGAACGTCTTGGAAAGTACGGTTGCCGTTGTCAGTTAGACAGTCAACGATTACGCTTGTGCCACCTGGGCCAAAACCTTCGTAACGAGCTGGTTGGAAGTCTTCACCGCCGCCGCCGTTCGCTTTATCGATCGCTTTTTCGATAACGTGTGCTGGTACTTGGTCTTTCTTCGCTTTAGCAATCAGGTGCTTAAGAGGTAGGTTCATGTCTGGGTCAGAGCTGCCGTTCTTAGCCAGTACGTAAATCTCTTTACCGTATTTAGAATAAACTTTAATTTTTGCGCCTGCAGTTTTCGCCATTGAGGCCTTGCGCACTTCAAAACTTCTTCCCATCGGGATCTTCTCTCTGATTCAATTAACGGTGCAAATTCTAGCAAATTACTGTGTCATTTCAATTCTACAGCACTGCTGGGCAAGGTTTGTCTGCGTTTATGCGACACCCATTACCCGTTTGTATTTTTCTACAGACTGATCAAACCAAGCCTTTTCTTCTGGGTCACCTAGCTTCATTGCTTCTTCAACAATGGCTTCAGGGCCACATTTCGCTTGCTTCAGTTTCCATACAAGAAACGATGCTTGCTTATCCAGTTCGATTTTATTTTTCTCGCTGGGTGGAAGGAGTGAAAGGTTGATAGACATTGCTAGCCTTCGTCTGTAATACACTTGGCCGAGAAATATATCATAGAGCAGCCTCATAAAACCAATACTATGAGTAACCGAAAGGGTTTATGAGACAAGAAACTAAGCAAGTCACTGATGCAGGTCAAGCTAGTTTGGGAAAGTGCGTTTAGTTAGAACACTCCATCAACTAGCTTGTTTAAGCTGTAGTGCTTTATTCACTTCAATTCGCGCTTTACGATATGAAACTTCAACCGACTCATGACAATCGTGTGCAAACATAAGCACTGAATATATTAAAGACAACTGTTTGTCGATGATTTTTAACGCAACGGCTTTACTAACTTCTGGCAATTTAAATGAGTTCCTTAAGTGTAAGTCGTTATAAATATAGTTACATTCATTCAAAGCTTGGGTGCACCCCATAAGGCTTGAATCTTTGTTAAGTGTATCGATTATATTATTACATGAGCGAGTAAATTGGACTGCCACATTAAGATCTAGACTCATCTCCCCGTTAAGTGACCGTGGAAACATCTTTTTATGTAGCTTACGAAGCAGTACGTCATCAAAATCATCTAGCTGCAAGATATCCACATATTTTTTAAATTCCTCTAGATGCTTGTAATGATTTGAGAACGTATTTTGTTGATTTGTTACCCTTATCTGCTCTTTCGTTTGTTCAGATCTGTGGTTAGCAGCCAACAATGCAATGATTGGTATAATTAGAGCCAAAATTCCAAGAGGAAAACGAAAGACTGAAACGAAATTATTAAAACCCGCTGCGGATAAATCCCAACGTAAGGGAGTATGTACCACTATCAAAAATGCACAAATAGAAGATGTAATTATAATCGCTAATGTAACAATCCAAACAATTGGAAGCGCTATAAAGCTTCTATGTGGATTAAACTGAACGTCTAGCAGTGACAAAAGTTTCACCTCAACCCCTTAGATTTTAAATTACTAAATATTCAATAATCATAATAACTTAGACAATGAAATGTAAAGCGTTTATAGCTTGGACTTTAATACATTATCAACAAAAAACCACCAACATTCAGTCTGAACATTGGCAGCTTTTAAGTATAGGAATAGGTGTATAGATCTACTTCGGCAATAGATAGCGGGTGCTTCGTCCGCCAGAACCAGATTTGACCAAGCAGCCATGTCCAATCAATGCGCTCAAATGACGTGTTGCGGTGGCACTACTCACCTTGGCTACTTTCTGATATTGGCTGGCATTGATACCTTTGGAAAAATCGCCATCGAGCATCCTATTCAGCACTTTTACTTGCTCTGTTGTAAGCTTCGTTTGGTCGATGCTTCGCCAATAGTTGGTCTTATATACAGTTTGGTCGACCTCAGCGAAAACCCCTGTAAACGTCTCGTCTAACGTATCTAAGAACCACATCAACCATTCGCTAATATCGAGTCCCCCTTTCTGGGTTCGCTCCAATATCTCGTAGTAATGCTTGCGGTTAGCGAGAATTCCCACCGACATCGCATAGAAGCGTACCGACTGCTGCTCGGCCTGTGCTAACGCCAAGTCGGTCAACAATCGAGTAATACGACCATTACCATCATCTAACGGGTGTAAGGTGATAAACCAAAGGTGAGTGATTGCGGCTCGCAATAGAGGATCGAGTGTGGCGTCGGTAAGTGAATCATTAAACCATTTGATAAATGTATCTAGCTCAGCATCAAGAATGTCTCGGCTAGGCGCTTCAAAGTGCACGGTTGGGCGGTCAATTCTTCCTGATACCACTTGCATCGGAGCGTCACCTCGTAGCTGACCTCCAACTACAGGGTTAAACATGGTGTAGCCTTGAGGAAACAGTCTATCGTGCCAATGTAAGATCCTATCAAGCGCTAGTGGCTCTGTTAGGTTCTGCACCGCATCCAACATAATTTCAGCTAGGCCATCGGTTTGTTCTGTCGTTGGAAAAGGTCGATCTTCACTGACACCGAGTTTATTGGCTAAAGAAGACCGGACCGAGAAAGCATTAAGCTTTTCTCCCTCAATCGCACTGGAATGGACTATGTTCGCTAATAAGGTGTCGAGCATGGTTTGGGATTGATCTGCCGACTGTGAGGTAATCTTGCCCAATAGAATGCCCTGATTAAGCCGTACTTCTCTTAACCTCACGCCTATTTTCTGATTATCCCAAACAAAGTTTGGCCAATTATCTTGCTGCCAAATCCACATATTACACCCCATGATGCGAAAGTATCACTTATTCAACTCATACTATGAGCTGTTTAAGGCAATTATTCAACTCACCTAATGAGCCGAATAATGAGTTAATCGCATCACAGAGGTTGCAAGAGTAACTTCTAACCTACAAAACTATTCACTCACCGCGAACACATCGCAGCGTGAGGCGCAGATGAAATCATTCTTATGCAAGCCTTTGATTGAGTGGCTCCACCAAGTGACGGTGACTTTGCCCCACTCCAATAAGATCGAAGGATGGTGGAACTCTTCTTCTGCCAGTTCTGACACTATGTTGCTGAATGCCCATGCTTGCTTGTAGTTCTTAAACTTGAACACCTTCTCAAGCTGCGGGATGCCGTCTCTTTCGATGATCTGCCAGTCTGACAACTCCAACAGTAAAGATTGTTGTTCATCTTCACTTAGGGCAATCGCGTCGATACTGCAGGCTTCGCATTTTTGTTCATTCAACATGTGTTGGTTCCTTGGGTTCAAAAAGTGGTGGTAGTAACCCCGCATCGATGGCGAGATCAGCTTGCTGTAATAGGTTTTCCTGACTGATTTTAAAGAGCTCAGATAGCTCGTCGATCACGTAATATTTCGGCTGCATGATGTCGATACGATAAGGCGTTCTTAAAACCGTTTGCAGATCGAACCGCTCGCGAACGGCCAAATCCCCTCCCAACGCATACATAGTTTCCGCTGGAGACGAAAGAATGCCACCGCCATAGATTTTCAGTTGTTGGCCTTCTTTTACTAAACCGAACTCAACCGTAAACCAATACAAACGGGCAAGATAAGCGCGCTGTTTAGATGTGGCGGCTTGGCCTAGTTTTCCATAATGCTCAGTGAAAGCCGCGAAATCGGCATTAGTGAGCATGGCACAATGGCCGAAAATTTCATGAAAGAAATCAGGTTCTTGTAAGTAATCGAACTCGTCTCGCGTTCTCAGAAATGTCGCAACTGGGAATTTCTTATTGGCGAGCAAATCAAAGAATCGGTCGAAATCGATCAATGCAGGCACAGGCTGAACTTGCCAACCGGTTGTTTCCATTAGCACTTTATTTATCTCTGGCAGCTGGGGAACTCTGTCTAATGGTAGATCCAGCAAGGTCAAACCGTGCAAATAAGCATCGCATGCGCGGTCATTAATCACGTCCAGTTGCCTTTTCACTAAGTCGTGCCAAATAGCGTCTTCTTCGAGGCTCCACTCAACCCATCCCTCTTGGCTCACGGGCTTAGAATGATATTGAGTCATTACACTCCTCCTTTCGAATGTCTCACTTTAAGCCTATCTCCACTCCTTATAAGCGCCAATTTGCGCGATTTTTCGAAACAAGCGCTCGTGTAACATTTTATTTACACAATTCCACCAAGCGCTTATTTTGCTGAACTTTTGACTTTGTAAAACCTAAATACCAGACTGAAAACGTTAACTTTTTGTTAAAGGTAAAGGAATGCACGAAAGCAATAAGCCCATTTGGCAGCCAAGCGAGCAGCGTATCGCCAATGCCAACTTAACCCGATTCATCGATAGCCTTGAACAGTCTTGGTTAAACCTAGATAGGGACGTAAAAAACTATGCCGAACTCCACCAATGGTCTGTAGTTCAGCCGGAATCGTTTTGGCAAAACGTGTGGCAGTTTTGTGGAGTAGTCGGCTCACAAGACTCTATTAACAAGGCAGAAAGCGAGACCATCAAAGCTCAAGGTGGGAGCCGCTGGCAGCAGCCTAAATCGAACCGTGATGCGGTCTGGTTTCCGAATGCTCAAGTTAACTACGCCGAGAACTTGCTGCGTTTGGCACACACCATGCCTGATGAGCTTGCGATTTGGTTTGAGAATGAACGTGGCGAACAACAGAGTTATACATGGGAAACCCTGTGTGAAGCTGTCTCTAGTGTTCAGCAATGGCTTGTCGATAGCGGAGTGAAACAAGGTGATATAGTTGCTGCGTATACTCCCTATCTGCCACAAACCGTGATAGCCATGCTAGCCGCCACCAGCTTAGGCGCGATTTGGACATCGACCTCGCCTGATTTTGGAGTAGAGAGTGTGATTGAGCGATTCGGACAGGTGAAACCTAAGGTGCTGTTCACCTGTGACGGTTACACCTTCAATGGCAAAACGTTCGATATGGCGGGCAAGAACCGTGAAATCATCGAACACTTAAACGAATTAAAACAGGTGTGTGAGATCGGTTATTTGAAACCGAGTAATGACTTAGAGAAGAGCGATTTAGAGAAGAAAAAAGTTGAACATGATGTGTCGATTCTAAGCTGGCACAGCATCATTAATCACTATCAGACAAAACCTCTTCGATTTACTCGTGTCGGCTTCAATGAACCGTTGTTTGTACTCTACTCTTCCGGCACCACAGGCAAACCCAAATGTATAGTGCATTCTGTCGGTGGCACTACCATCAACCACCTAAAAGAGCACCAGCTTCATTGCGATATTAAACCGAGAGATCGCGTGTTCTACTACACCACTTGTGGTTGGATGATGTGGAACTGGCACGTATCTGCGCTCGCGAGCGGTGCTTGTTTGGTGATCTTTGATGGTAGCCCGGTTTATCCGCAACCCAATGTACTGTGGGACTTGGCACAGCGTGCAGACGTATCGACATTTGGCACCTCAGCCAAGTATCTAGAAGCGATTGAGAAGGCAGAACTCTCGCCGATCGACAGTCACTCTCTTCCTCACTTAAGAACACTGTGCTCGACCGGTTCTGTGCTTTATCCAGAACAGTTCGATTACGTCTACAAACACATCAAGCAAGACCTGCATTTAGCCTCAATTTCTGGAGGGACAGATATTTGTGGCTGCTTTGTTTTAGGTAATCCCATCTCGCCAGTGTATCGCGGTGAGTGCCAACAGGCCGGGCTCGGCGTCGACATCAAAGTGTTCAATTCGTCTGGCCACAAGGTTAATCATGAACGTGGCGAACTGGTGTGTACAAACTCCCTACCCAACTTCCCCGCTGGCTTTTGGAATGACACCGGAGAGCGCTATCACAGCACCTATTGGGATAGGTTCGATAATGTGTGGCATCACGGTGATGAAGTCGCACAGAGCGTGCATGGTGGCTACCTGTTCTACGGTCGAGGCGACACCACCCTCAACCCCGGTGGGGTAAGAATTGGGACTGCCGAGATCTACCAGCAAGTGAACACCATTGACGGCATCATCGATTCGATAGCAGTCGGTAAAAACATCGACCGCAATGAACAGGTATGGCTGTTTGTTCAGCTGCAGCAAGGTGTGAGTTTAGATGAAAAGTTACTGACAGCCATCAAAAGCAAACTCAAATCCTCTTGTTCGCCAAGACACGTGCCAAGCCAGATATTTGCGATCAGCGACGTGCCAAAAACACGCTCTGGCAAACTGGTGGAGTTGGCTGTGAAACAGGTGATCAATGGCAAAAATGTAGAAAACCTCGGGGCTATCGCTAACGCCGAGGTTTTGGAAGAGATAAAGAGTGTTGTTTCGCTTTAGTGTTCCTATCTCAAAAAATCCAAACTAGAAGAAAGTAAAGTAACCAGTTATCTATGCGAAACCTGACGAATATCTGAGTTGATGTCATCAATAAGCTGTCTTGCTGATTCATCTCTTTGCTTCACTAATGCAATGAACAGCAAATCAGTAATAATGTTTTGAGCTGTTCGGGATGCTATCGATGAACTTCGGTATTGGCTTTCATCAGCAATCGTATCAAAGGATAAATCCGCGATGCTTCGAAGTTTACTTTTACGAGCGGAGGTAAGAGCGATGACCTTAACACCTTGCTCCTTTGCTGTTTCTGCGGCGATTAACACATCTTTTCTTTCCCCTGAAAACGAAATAACAACTTGGACATCTTGCGGGGTAAGCGTACGGGCTATCGCTATCTGAACGTGACTGTCTTGTTCTGCTAAAGCGGTAATGCCTAATTTCAGCAATTTAAAGCTAAACTCTTTTGCCGTGAGTGCTGAGCCTCCAATACCCACGACTTGCACTCTATTGGCACCATCTAACAGTCGAATAGCTTCCGTGCAGGTATCAAGTGACAGCGCATTGGTTGTCTGGATCATCGCATCGGTTTTTTCTTGCACAAGCTTTTGAGAAATAACGCTGAATGGGTCATCGGCCAGAATATTACTGTGCAGTGGGGTGGTTTGAATGGCGTGCTTTCGACCTATATCCTCCGTCAGCGCTAACTTGAATTCACTGTAGCCTTTAAAACCAATTCGCTGCGTAAATTTCACGATACTTGATTGACTCACGTTGGTCGCTTGCGCCAGTTCTTGGCTTGTCAATGAGGCTGCCTGTTCCACATTTGATGTTATCCAATCCGCAATTTTTCTCGCATTGGCAGAGAGCTGAGTACGACGGCTGACAATTTTATTCACGACTGACACATTTCACCTCGATTATTTTAGAATAAAATATTCCTAATGAAGAATAATTAATATTCAGTTCAAACCGCCAATTAAGTCGGAATGCCTGGGATTTAGTATAAATTTATCACAATTATTCCACCTAAATCACCACTTCAGAATAACTCTAACTGTGATTTTTATCACTCAAACGGAATATTTTATTCTTTAGTATCGCCCTCAGTTTGTATTGGGTAAGAGAACAAGTAATGAAGATCGATTTGAACCGTTTGGTTACAGAGAGCCGCAATCCTGCAAGCGCAGACATTGATAAGCTATCAACAATTGACATGCTAGCCGTCATCAACAAAGAAGACCAACGTGTTGCGTTAGCCGTAGAAGAAGTCCTTCCTCACATTGCAAAAGCCGTTGACGCGATCACAAGTGCTTTTGCAAAAGGTGGCCGATTAATCTACATCGGCGCTGGCACTTCTGGGCGCTTAGGCATTTTAGATGCAAGCGAATGCCCACCGACTTATGGCACGAGCCCTGAACAAGTCATTGGCGTTATTGCTGGCGGGCACCAAGCCATCTTAAAAGCTGTAGAGAACGCGGAAGATGATCCTGCGCTCGCACAAGCAGATTTAAAATCGTTGGCGCTAACAGAGTCAGACGTAGTCGTCGGAATAGCCGCGAGCGGTCGAACTCCATATGTGTTGGGTGGCCTCACCTATGCTCGATTCATCGGAGCGACCACTGTGTCAATTTCATGTAACCCCGGATCTCCAATGGCAAATTCCGAAGACATTGCGATTACTCCAGTTGTCGGCCCTGAAGTGGTGACTGGGTCATCAAGAATGAAGGCCGGTACCGCTCAGAAATTGGTTCTCAATAAGTTGACCAGCGGCGCCATGATCCGCAGTGGGAAAGTGTTTGGAAATTTGATGGTTGATGTAGAGGCGACCAACGCCAAACTCGTCCAACGTCAAATCAACATTGTTATTGAAGCAACCGGAGTTGACAGCAAACACGCTGAATATGCGCTTAACGCTTGTAATAACAACTGCAAAACCGCAATTCTCATGATTTTGGCTGGCATCAGCGCCGAAGAAGCCTGTGCACGACTCAATAAAAGCGGTGGTTTCATCCGAACTGCACTCGCCGACGAATAATTAAATTCAGTTATAAAAGGTAATTCAAATGGCAAAAATAACGCCTACCATGATTGAAGCTTTACTGTTGGCCGTTGGCGGCAGTGGCAACATTCGTAAATGTGGGAACTGCATGACCCGCTTACGTTTAGCCCTCGTAGACATCAATCAAGCGTCTCTGGATACCATCAAGAAAACCCCAGGCGTTCTGGGTGTGGTAGAGAGTGACGAACAACTTCAGATCATTCTTGGGCCAGGTAAAGCGCAACAAGCTTCTGAGCTGATGAACAGCTTGATGCTTGAGCAGCCTGAAGCGACCGTAAAACAAACTAATGCAGAGGAAGATTTGTCTACGGTTGCGGCTGAACAAAAAAAGCAAATGAAGAGCAAGCAAACCAGTGGAGTACAGCGATTTCTTAGTAAGTTCGCTACCATCTTTACCCCCTTAATCCCTGGCTTTATCGCGGCGGGTCTGTTGCTTGGTTTTGCAACCTTACTTGAGCAGACCTACATTATCGATCAAGAACCAAGCAAGTCGCTGTTAGACCTTGTTGCCTACATGAAAGTATTTGGTACCGGCCTTTTTGCCTTTTTGAGCATTCTGATTGGCTATAACGCCCAGCAAGCCTTTGGCGGCTCTGGCGTTAACGGGGCGATTCTGGCTTCACTGTTCGTCTTGGGATATGACCCAACCGCCACGTCCGGCGTCTACTCAGGGATGAATGAGTTTTTCGGATTCTCTATCGACCCGCGTGGCAACATCATTGGGGTATTACTCGCGGCAATCACCGGTGCTTACGTAGAGAAACTGGTTCGAAAATACATGCCCGATGAACTCGATATGATCCTAACGTCTGTCGTCACGCTTCTCATTATGGGCGCGGTCACCTACTTGTTGATCATGCCGATTGGTGGCGAGTTGTTCAAAGGCATGTCTTGGTTATTCCTTAACTTAAACGACAACCCATTTGGTGCCGCTTTACTGGCTGGCCTATTTCTTATCTCTGTCGTGTTTGGTATTCACCAAGGGTTTGTTCCTGTCTATTTTGCACTTATGGAAGCGCAAGGCTTTAACTCTCTGTTCCCAATCTTGGCGATGGCGGGTGGCGGTCAGGTCGGCGCGTCAATGGCGTTGTACTTCAAAGCCCAAAAAGACTCTCTTCTTCGCACTCAAGTCAAAGGGGCTATTGTGCCTGGTTTGTTGGGTATAGGTGAGCCGCTGATTTACGGCGTCACACTTCCACGAGTAAAACCGTTTGTTACCGCTTGTATTGGCGGTGCAGCAGGCGGGTTCTTTATTGGATTGGTCTCTTACTTAGGGATGCCAGTCGGTTTAAATACAGTGTTTGGCCCATCGGGTATCGTCGCTGTGCCATTAATGACTTCTAACAGCGGTATTTTTGCAGGGATGGCGGTGTTTGTTATTGGTCTTCTTATTTCGTATGTCGTGGGTTTCTTTGCTACGTACATGTTTGGTTCCAAAAACGTTGATTTAACTTAGGTAAAAGCAGTGATGAAATTGAATAAGATCATTTTGAGTACAGTAGTATTGTCTGTTGTGGGTTGTTCGAGTGGCATGAATAAATTCAGTAATCAAGACCTAGAGCAGTACCAGCAACAACCAGAAAAATACGCTGAAAGCGTCGTAAGTACGATGAATAACAGAGAGTTAATCGGTCAAACATTGATGATGGATTTTCGCTCGTGGGGCAAAGAACCATACACCGATGAAGAGATCCCTGTAACTCGAATTAACCATGACATAAGCTCGATGATCACCGACTACCATATCGGCGGTGTAATTCTATTTCGCCAAAATCTAGTGAATTCGAATCAAATCGTCGAGTTCACTGATGCCTTGCAAGAGGCGAGCAGTAACCTACCTCTTCTCATCGCGACTGACCAAGAAGGCGGTTACGTCACTCGATTGCAGAATGGCACAGAGATGCCAGGAAACATGGCGCTAGCTGCCTCTGGTGACGCGAACAATGCTTACGTTGCTGGCAAGATTCACGGCTCAGAGCTGTCCGCTTTAGGCATTAACTACAACTTCGGCCCTGTGGTTGATGTCAATGTGAACCAGAACAACCCGATCATTGGTGTGCGCTCGTACAGCAGCAATGTTGATGTGATCAATGAAATGTCTACCGCCTACATGGATGGTATTCATGAAGCTGGCGTGATCAGTGCACTGAAGCACTTTCCTGGGCATGGCAACGTGAGCGTCGATTCACACTACGATTTACCAGAAGTCAGCTACTCACGAGAAGAGTGGGAAGCGATCGACCTCGCTCCATTTAAGTACGCGATTGAGCACGGTACCGATTCCATAATGTCAGCGCACGTGACGCTACCAAGCGTGGATGACACTATGATCCAAGCGACCTTAAGTGACAAAGAAATGCTAATCCCTGCAACGTTCTCCAAACCTATTTTGACTGGGGTTTTACGTGACAAAATTGGCTTTGATGGGCTAATTGTGACCGATGCGCTCGATATGGGGGCCATCGCTGACAACTTTGATCGCAACTACGCAGTTCACGCTTCACTTTACGCCGGTGCTGATATTGCTTTGATGCCGCTTCAAATTACCAACCGAGATGAAATCAAACAGTTGGAAAGCCTATTTGTCTACCTAGAAGACAAAATGGAAACCAATCCAGAGTTCCTTGAGCGTATGAAAGAAGCCGCAACTCGCGTTATAAAGAAAAAGCTTCAAATGGGTCTGATTTACCAAACCACAGACAAACAGTTTGCCATCGACTCAGTAGGCTCTGAAGCGAACAAACTTGAAGAGAAAAAGGTCGCTGATGCATCAATCACGCTTATTGAAAACCAAAATAATGTATTGCCTGTCGATCCAAGTGAAGCCAGCAATATCCTAGTTATTTCTGATGAAGATAGCCGCAATGCACTTGTAACCAAGTACCTGAACGTTGTGAAACAAGAGACAGGTAATCACCCAATGTTCATTAGCGAGCAGAAAGCGGCATTAATGGAAGATAACTTAAATGAAAATGAGCTTCGTAGCACCATTGTAAAGTCCGATCTGATTATCATGTCGACATACAACCTAATGGGCCACGCGGCAAATGCTCAGAAAATCGTAGATATCGCGAACGCTGAAGGCAAAAAACTGGTGATGATTTCAACGCGTAATCCTTACGACATTGCCCATGTAGACGGTGTACAAGCGAACATCGCTACTTACGGTATCACAGGGTTCGACGTGACCAACAATGACCGCAATTCACTTGAAGCAAACATTAGCTCTGGTATTCGCACCTTGTTTTTAAACCCTCAAACGGGACTGCCTCTGAACGCACCAACAGGAACTCTTCCAGTAGATGTAAAAAATGACAACGGTGACGTTATTTACCCATTCGGCCATTCAGTGAACTACCAATAATTCGTCCTAGGAATAATAAAAATGATAAATAAAAAGTCTGGAGCTACCCTACTAGCACTGCTTCTACCTAGTCTCGCGCTTGCGACTGAAGACAACGCCGTAAAAGTTGAAACGGAAGAGCTAACCCAAAACTTTACCTCTGAGTGGAACGTTGCGTCGAACATTTACATGGAAATGGAAAAGTTTGAAGGGCACAGAGACCCTGATGGCAATGCAGTGATAGACAAACTCACCCCAGTCGCACAGCTATTCATTAATAGCCCTAACTCCAAATGGAGCTATTTTCTTGAACATAAAGTGGCGCGCCGTTCGATCACTGAGGATCTAAATAACACAGATAACTCGTTTCAACGAAACCGTACTCAGATTGGTGCGACTCGTAACTTAGTTCGCAACGATGATGTGGTCTTTAATCTGAACGCTACATACCGAAAAGAATCTAACGACTCTGCACCGGGAACAGATGCTCGTGGCAGCCACAACCTGTACTGGATAATGCCTAGTGGTGAGTTTAAGATCACCGATAAACTCTCATTCTCTTACTGGGATGCGTTTTACTACTATGATCGCTTCGTAGGAGAGAACGATTACGAGTGGGAAGCGGAGCATGGTTTTGCGTATAAACACAGTGATAGTTTCACAGCAAAAGTCTACCTATACACCGATTGGACTTGGGATAACGACCAAAACAAGAACTGGGAACAAAACCAGATTCGTGGGTACTTCCCAACTAAAATTAATGACAAATGGAGCGTGATGCCTTATTTCCGCTACTTCATCAACGAGAAAATCTATGATGCGTCAAACAACTACAACGTCGTCAATGAGACAGACGACGGGCTGCGTTTAGGTTTGAATATCGACTATAAACTGAGCCCTAAATCAACGTTGTGGGTAGGTATGGCTTACGAAGAAACCAAGTGGGATGAGTCTAAGTCTGCGGGCCTAACCAGTGGTTCAGACAACAGCCAGAAATTCTATCTAGCTCAAGCGGGTTGGAAGTATAAGTGGTAACAGCTTGATTATATTTTCGATGTAACAACATACCAACCGGAGGCGCGTTCTCCGGTTGGTATACTAATGATCATGACTTCTCCCGTTTCATTGATACTAATCTGCACCAATAAAACTGCACACTCAATCAAGCGACTTTCCAATACGTGAAGATATTCGTATATTGCTAAATGAGCAATCAGGCTAGAACAGAATAGTCCAAAAACGGTTTTGGTAGCGTAAGGGAAAAGTATTTGCGTTTACATCAGTGAATCTACATGGAATCATTCGCATCCGCTTGATTCTCTGGCATCGCCTCAATAAAAGCGGGTAACTGATTACACGCTTCAACAATCGAGTTAATCAACGGATAAGGCGACATATCAACGCCAAAGCGCAGCGCATTATACACCTGTGGCACCAAGCAAATATCGACAATGCATGGTGAATCGGTGAGGCTATACACCGAATCACCGTGTGCTTTTCTGTGCTTTGCCAGTTTCTCTTCTAGAGCACGGAAACCTTGGTTCATCCAATGATGAAGCCAGTCCATTCTCGCCTCTTGCTCGCACGACAATTCCCGCTCCAAATACTGCAACACGCGCAGGTTGTTCAGAGGGTGAATTTCTATCGCAATATCCTGAGCCATTGCCAACGCTTGATAGCGCAATGGTGTTTGCTCTGGAATCAACAAGGAGTCTGGGCTGCTCTCACACAAATAGTTTTCGTCCAAGTATTGCAAGATCGTCAGCGACTGATTGAGTTGAACTTCACCATCCACCAGCACCGGCACTAATTCACTGGCATTGAGTTCGCGATATTGTGGATCATGCTGCTCGCCGCCATTACGCACCAAATGGACCGATTTAGACTCATAGTTGAGTTGCTTTAGGTTTAATCCAATACGCACCCGATAGGCAGCCGAAGAGCGCCAGTAACCGTAAAGTATAATGTTCTTGTTCACGATGCTCTCGCTCATACTGAAACCCTATTACGTGGATTATAGCGCTCGATACTGGCTCACTTTTTGGTCTATCGCGCCAAAAATGGAATCACCCGCCGCATCAAGCATCTCAAGCTTGATCGAGTCACCAAACGACATGAATTGAGTCGACGGTTTACCATCACGAATCGTCTCTATCATGCGTACTTCAGCAATACATGAATATCCCACACCACCTTCAGAAATCGAGGTGCCATGGTCAGTGCCTTGTTTATTAGAAACCGTGCCTGAACCTATGATCGCGCCCGCCGATAATGGTCGAGTTTTAGCTGCATGCACAACCAACTCTGCAAAATTGAAAGTCATATCTATACCGGCATTCGGACAACCAAAAGGCTGGTCGTTGTAGGTCGATATCAGCGGTAAATGTACCTTGCTGCCTTTCCACTGTTCGCCAAGCTCGTCAGGTGTGACTGCGACCGGGGAGAACGCCGAAGAAGGCTTAGACTGGAAAAAGCCAAAGCCTTTCGCGAGCTCTGCTGGAATCAAGCCACGCAGTGACACATCGTTCACCAACATCAGTAAACGAATCGAATCATGCGCTTGCTTGGCGCTGGCTCCCATTGGCACATCTCCGGTAACAACCGCAACTTCACCCTCGAAATCAATACCCCATTCGTCGCTGGCAAACTCAATATTGTCACGCGGCCCGATAAACGCATCTGAGCCGCCTTGGTACATGAGTGGATCAACCCAGAAGCTTTCTGGCATTTCAGCACCACGAGCCTTACGCACCAGTTCAACGTGGTTTACATAAGCGCTGCCGTCTGCCCATTGATAAGCGCGTGGAAGAGGCGATTCACAATACTGAGGTGCAAACACTTCACTCCCTGTGACATGTCCGTTGTTTAACGAGGTGTATAACTCTTCTAACTGAGGTGCAACGCTGTCCCAGTTATCCAATGCTACCTGCATGGTTGGCGCTAGATGCATCGCATGGAAAATTTCGGTGGCAGCTACACATTGTTTAAGATCTTTACTTACGACCATCAATAGACCGTCGCGAGTGCCATTTTTCTTGGTTGCTAATTTCATCCTTGTCCCTTACTTCTTATCGTCAGCCATGGTTTGAGAACCTGTCTCTTGCAAACCCGTGTCTTGCCAACTGTAGACATATTCTTTGTTCTCAACGCTATCGAGTTCACCAGAGAACTGCAGCGCATGGCGAGTATCGATCATCACCGCCACTTCATCGGTAAACTTCTTCTTGTGCGCTTGCCCTGCCTTAAAGGCTTTAGGGTGAGGCCCATGCGTAAACCCAGCCGGATGGAAGGTCATCATGCCCGCCTCAATGTTATCGCGACTGAAGAAGTCACCTGCGTGATAGAACAGCACTTCGTCGTAATCATCGTTGTTGTGGTAGAACGGCACTTTTAACGCCCCAGGATCGCTCTCAATCGGGCGTGGCACAAAGGTGCACACCACAAAGCCTGCGCCAACAAACGTTGTATGCGCAGAGGGTGGCAAGTGGTAGCGATGTGACATCAGCGGTCTGATATCGCGCCAATTTACTTTCACCACAGCTAGGTCGCCATGCCAACCAATTGCATCCAATGGATTGAACGGATAAGTAATAACGCTGACTTTGTCGTGGCGTTTTACCTGAACCTGAGTTTGATTTTCTGAGTACTGAACGCGGAATTGATCATTGATAGAAGGGATGTCGAGCACAGCAGGATCAAACACCGCGTGATTACCGACCATGCCTTTCTCTGGCAAGGAGTAAGCCGCGTCTGTGTTCTCAATCATCAAGATGAACATCGGCTCACTTGGCTCCAAGCGCCAATTGGTTGAGCGCGGGATCATCACGTAATCCCCTTCACTCACCTCTAAATGACCATAGTCGCAATAGAGATCTGCCCTACCTTGGTGAATGAACAGCAGCTCATCACCGTCAGAATTACGCACCAAGAAATCCATCTTCTCATCCATGCGCCACACACGGATTTTGCAGTCCGCATTGTGCAAAAGATGAGGCACCGCCCAAGGGGTTATCTGGCTAGCTTTCTCCACCAGCGTAAAATCAAAAGCGCGAGGACGTAAATCACCCTCCCACTCCGACCAACCTGTTGGGGCATGCTGGTGATGAAAGTGAGCGGCAGGGCCAAAGAATCCACTTCGGCCCGCTTCTCGCTCATAAATTGCCTCTTCGGGGAAGTCGGCGTGCGCTTGTTTAGAGCACACCCCCTCCCGATGAGGAAACGAGATCCATTTATGCATCGTCTAATACTCCTCGACGAATCTGGTCCTCTTCAATCGATTCAAACAGCGCCTTGAAGTTACCTTCACCAAAGCCTTCGTTGCCTTTACGCTGAATGATTTCAAAGAACACAGGCCCAATTACCGTCTGTGTGAAAATTTGCAGCAAGATGCCGTCTTTGGTCGGCGCGCCATCAATCAGAACCCGTAAATCGCGCAGCAGATCGGTGTCTTCACCGTGGCCCTTCACACGCTCGTCGACTTTCTCGTAATAGGTATCTGGGGTTGGCATAAAGTCCATGCCGCGATCACGCAGGGTTTTCACGGTTTTGTAGATGTCATCCGTTGCGAGCGCGATGTGTTGGATGCCTTCGCCGTTGTATTCGCGGATGAACTCTTCGATTTGTGATTTGTCGTCTGAAGACTCATTGATAGGGATGCGGATTTTGCCACATGGCGAGGTCATGGCTCTGCTCACAAGGCCTGTCAGCTTGCCTTCAATGTCGAAGTAGCGAATCTCGCGGAAGTTACCGATGCGCTCATAAAACCCAGACCAAACATCCATATTGCCTTGTTTCACGTTGTGCGTGAGATGGTCGATTTCATACAAGCCAACATTGGCTTCGGCCATGCGCTGTTCCGCATCGTCATAGAATCGGAAATCGACGTCATAGATGCTCTGCTTGCCATAACGATCCACAAAATAGAGCAGGCTTTCACCGATGCCGTAAATGGCAGGAATACTCAGCTCCATCGGCCCTATTTCTGTTTTGTACTCTTCACCACCGCCCTTAAATGCTTGCTCCATGGCAGCTGTTGCTTCATTGACACGAAAAGCCATGCCACAGACCGATGGCCCATGCACCTTGGCGAACGCTTCCGCTTGGCTGTGTGGTTGTTCATTAACGATAAAGTTGATGTCACCTTGTCGATACAGCCAAGCTTCTTTTGAGCGGTGCTTGGCTATCTCAGCAAAACCAAGTGACACAAACAGCGCTTTAAGTTGCTCTATTCCCTTGTGGTCAACGGCCGTGTATTCAACAAACTCGAATCCATCCGTGCCAAGCGGGTTGTATGTATCCACCATGAACTTTCTCCTTGTACCTATTGGTTTTGTGTTGTGTATTTTTTGTCCTTAATTAAATTTGGCCCACAAGCCGAGATAATGGAATGGGTGGAGGAAAATGGGCAATTTCGATGAAACCCTGTCAGCTTGTAAAATATTTGTTACACACAAACCATCGAGACAAGAAAGTGAGTGCTATCAAGGGATTGAAAGGTAGTGGTTTGATTTACAGAAGAAGAAGGAATGTTATTGAATTGTTACATTTGAGCTTTATGGGCTAAAGCAGAAAGAGATAAGTGTATGTTGAACGTAAAAAGAGCATCACAAAACAGGTGATGCTCTTTTAAAAAGCTTCATATCCCAATGGTATTCTCATAGGGTGAGCCATCAACTCTAACCCATTACTTTAATGGTTGATGATTGATGGTTGATGGTCAAATAGAGGTTGTTTATCTCGTGAGCACGTCATCAATTTAGGTAATCACAGAACGAGATTTTTTCAAGCGAACTGAAAGCACGGACATCAAACTGATAAGCACCAATAACCCGGTACCGGCACCACTACGTTCAACATCTTCAGCGCTATCATCACTTCTTTCAGCAATGTCTTCACTTGTTGCTCCAGATATCGGGATAAGTTTCACAGCCACCACCCTCTCGTCACCTACTCCATCATTACAATATGCAAAGTGCGCGGTTGAATCATAAGCCATAGAAGAGGAGCTACTTTCACTCGCAAAACATTGTATTGCCGTCCCTGAGATAACACCCGCATCATTAATGTCGGTTGCGTCCAATATTCTAAAGTGGTTGTTGGCATCACTGTAGTCACCACCGTTAGTTAGGTCGTCTAACCACCAAGCTTGATCATTATATCTTGCACGTCTATCAGCATCGGTACCAGTGTCGTTATAAGGGAAAATGAAGCCGCGATGCCTTCTTTCATGTCCGTCTACTTCAGCGTGAGTTTCGGCGTCAACATAGCCAACGATTTCATTGTAGCTGTTGATCTCACTTGCTTTTCCCTCTGCACTGTCAAAGAAAATGTCTTCACCTAAACTTGCGAAGAATGTGGCTGTTGGCGTTGTGTCATTCGCATCAGCGACGAACATACGATTATCAGACACACGATCCGACGGATAATCACCATCTCGTTTTGCATAACCAATAACCATCATGTTTTCATTAATGTCTGTTGCGACAGAATTACTGTGAATGTATGAATCACTAACTTCTACCGTCGCATTAGCGATAAATGTAGTCGTCCAAGCATTTTCCGAAACGCTGAAATTTGACGTACTGCTTGGCCTAAACACAGCAGCCTGCATAAGAAAGTTATCTGAATCATCTAGTTCCGTATTGTAACCAACTAAAACAGGATAAGAGCTATATGTCCCTCTAGACGAAATCGTTGCAGCCCTCACACTCGCTTGTGCTGAAGCTTCATCATCGTTGTAAGAGTAATAGGTCGAACTGGTTTCCCAATCGGATACTGCAAAACGGTTTCCATCATCATTGGGACCATTCGCATCGGTTATATTCCAGACAAAAGCTCGATTAGCAAAAGCAAAGTTCTGACACTCTGGATATAAAGCAGGCTCAATATCTTCATCGATACAATTATCTAGATCCTCAGCATCACTGTCGGATGTGTACGGAGAGTCATAATCTTTGTATCCATCACTGTAATAAAAAGTCGCAACGGACGCGCTTCCGACCACATAGCTTTCCCCTCCATAACTGAAAGAGTCAAAAGCCATCGTTCTTCCCATTTGGGATATTATATTCGCTTCGCCGTCAGCATCGCTGATCGTAATGCTGGTATCGGCTTCAGGTTGGAGAACCGTAAATTCAGTGCCTGTATCGTAGTAACCACGCTGCCTATACAACTGAATATATTGGTTGTTATAACTGTAGTAACCACTGCTGGTGTTACCAAGAACAAAACCATTCTCGTCAACTTTAGTGATGACCTTCTCCTCTGTTCCATCAACAAAGGAATAACTATAACTGCTCACATCAGGTGGGTTACTGCCAACATCGGGGATCTCACTTAATGAGTAAGAGTCATAAAAAGCCGTGGAATTCGTCTGATAGCTCAGCCCGTAATACGCATCACGCTCATTTTTCAAGCCTCCAATGCCCGCATCATCATCATCGCCATACCACAATAAAGAACTCCAAGCTTCACAAGTCGCGTAGCCAAGTTCGCTCGTGCAGTAGCTATAGATATCGTCATAATCCAAATAGTAGAACGTGTTATCGATACCAAAGGGGACCTCCTCTTTAAAGGAAAAACCTGGTTCTGCATTTTGAGCTTCCCCTGCGAATGCGTAGTCGGTGTCACCACAACTGGTACTAAAGCAATCCGTTGTACCAAGCTCTGGTTCAACTGCGACCCCATACACCGATTCAGTTTCTACTGGTGATTCCTCCAAAACCACCCTATAAAGCGCAGCGTTACTATAAGAAGCAACCAACAACGTAGAAGAGACAACGACTGATTTTTTTACCATTGCCTTCATTCTACGGCTCCTAAAAAATAATCCATTTCAATACCAACGATAGCTTTCTGCCTTTATTGCTAAAGGCATTAAATTCATGAGTTCAATAGTGGACTAGGATAAAAATAGAAAATGTGGAAACTATGTAGAAACAATGGAGGTTTAAACAACCTGACTTGATGGGCTGATGATCTGATGCTCTTATAAAGTTAAGCGCTAACTTTCATCTCCTAGATTTATCCATTTTCTCTGCTAATTTGATCGCTAACCTATTTGCGTCAAAGAAATACACTTATATTTGGTTACGAATAGGAATTAAATTATGAACAAAATCACGACAGCATTACTTTTACTGACATCGACATTCGCGCTTCAAGCGTGTGCTGAAAGCCGTGAAGGCCCAAGAGAAATGCCAAGCTTTGAAGAAATGGATGCAAACGGTGATGGCGAATTACAATTAGAAGAGCTCAGAGGTCCACTCGCCGATGACTTTGATAAACTAGACGCAGATGGAAGCGGTGGTCTATCGGAAGAGGAAGTTCCGCCACCACCACCAAGACGTCAATAATGGTTAGAGGGTTATCCTAAAATAGTGATAATTCAATGCGAGCTGATGGGGTATAGCACCCTGTCAGCTCGCTATTCATTTCTAACAAAAGAGTGCTTATACATGGCCTAAGATGAATAAAGAAATCAATGTCCATATTTCCCACACGATCGAGGGCTAATATTGGTTTATCTCATTTTATTGTCTTAACTCACTCTATCGTCTTAATTCACTTTAATTTCTGGAGAGAACGTGCGCATATCAATTTTCACCAAACTGTTTGTTTCAATACTAATGGTGTGCGTGACCATGCTCTTTGTACTGACCTATTTTATTAACTCCAGTTTTCAAAGAGGGCTCCAAGATTTCACAAATAATAATGAGATTGCCCTAGCTCAAGAACTCGCCAATAACTTAAAGCAATATTACTCACCTTCCGAAAAATGGAGGCGGCTAGAGCGTGAACCACATTTAATCGCCAGTAGCATTGGCGGCCCCTCACGACCACATCCTCGTGACAGACACCCATCGCCACCACCATTAAGAGAGCCGGAAGCGCCAGGCCTTCAACCTATTTGGCAACGACTCAACATTTTAGATCAAGACGGGCGAGCCATAATTGGACCGCCTGAAAACCTACATCACCTTGAAGATGGTCAGCATCAAGCGCTAGTCGAAATAACACTGGATGATCAAGTTATTGGGTATATCTCCATCGTCCAGATGGATGAAATATCAGGGCCTTTAGCAGAAAGCTTTTTCAAACAACAAACGACGCATGTAAGCACTATCGCATCGATTACCGTGTTGCTTTCATTCCTTATCGCTTTGTTTCTTGTTAGGCGATTTTTGAAACCATTGCGTGCTTTGTCGAAAGGTGCCAAATCTATCGAAAATGGCGATCTCGATTTCTACATTAAAAAAAGCGGCAATGATGAATTGTCCGATCTCATCGGAATATTCAACGGTGTTGTCGAGACACTAAGAAAACAGAAAACACTTAGAGAACAGTGGTTATCAGATATTTCACATGAACTTAGAACGCCTATCACCGTGCTTAGAAGTGAACTAGAGGCGCTACAAGACGGTATTCGATCACCTGAACCAAAATACATCGACTCGTTACATCAACAAATCATCACACTGGGTCAACTCGTTGAGGATCTTCACCAACTCTCCCTGTATGACATCGGATTTAACCTCAATGTTAAAAACAACGTTGATATAGATAAACTGATTGATTCTGTGATCGTTCAAAACTCGATCCGTTTAGAACAAAAAAACATCACATTAACAAAGCACTATGACCATTCGGCGCCACTGTTTACCTCGTGTGATGAGAGATTACTGACACAACTGTTTGTGAATCTGTTGGAAAATAGCGCACGATACACTAGCGATAATGGGCATGTATCGATAGATGTTACCGACATTAGTGATAGTATTATTATCAACGTTGAAGACAGTGATCCAGGTGTACCTGATGCATCACTTCCACGTTTATTTGAGAGGCTTTACCGCGTTGATAAATCGCGCAGTCGCTCAAGTGGCGGTTCTGGACTTGGCTTATCTATCTGTAAAAATATCGTTGAAGCGCACCAAGGACACATTACTGCCGACCACTCAGAATTGGGTGGACTACGAATCATCATAGCGTTACCAAAGGAAATAAAATCGTGATTTTAGTCGTCGAAGATGAGCCTGCATTAGCAAGTGTACTGTGTGAGTACTTAGAGCACTCTGGCCTTGAAAGTCATCATATTATCGATGGTAACCTTGTCATTGACTGGGTAAAGCAAGCATCGCCTAAACTCATTATTCTCGACCTCATGCTACCCAATCGAGACGGGTTGGATATTTATCGAGAGCTGAGAACGTTCAGTGACATCCCAGTGGTTATGGCGACAGCCAAGGTCGAAGAGATTGATCGACTCGTTGGGCTTGAACTGGGTGCAGATGATTATATATGTAAGCCGTACAGCCCGAGAGAAGTGGTTGTGAGGGTGAAAAATATTTTGCGCCGTTCCAACAAGCCCCAAGCCACGTCACCAACGAACGCCATTGATATTGATGAATTGAGTATGACCGCTGTCCTATGTGGTATTAAGCTAAGTTTAACGCCAGCTGAGTTTCGGCTTTTGCACCTTCTCTATCAAAATGTTGGCCGCATTTATAGTCGCGATCAATTGATTGATAAAATCTACGACGATAGAAGAGTGGTCAGTGATCGCACTATCGATAGCCATATTAAAAACTTACGCAAAAAAATGGTCTCGATA
Organism: Vibrio sp. 10N.222.52.B7; assembly: GCF_041474275.1. Taxonomy (NCBI): domain Bacteria; kingdom Pseudomonadati; phylum Pseudomonadota; class Gammaproteobacteria; order Vibrionales; family Vibrionaceae; genus Vibrio; species Vibrio sp. 10N.222.52.B7. Next base: position 64,786 of record NZ_JBFRTU010000003.1, read on the forward strand.
AATGAAAAATGTGACTACATCAAATCCATTTACGGGATAGGTTACAAACTAGAAATAGAATAATACGAATCAAAAAGCCGCTGTAGTCAGCGGCTTGATGAGTTCTAGAACGAACCTAATTCGAATATAAGATTCAATTTAATCCCAGTTGAGAATCGACCAGTTCGGTTGTTCAGCTAACGCTTTTAAACGCGGACATGGGTTCACCAGATAGGCAAAATCGGCGTGTTCACACAAAGGTAAGTCGTTGATTGAATCGGTATAAAAGTGGATATCTGAATAGTTGGTTTCTTGATTGTCTAACCACTCTTTTAAACGCGTCACTTTGCCTTCACGGTAGCTTGGCACACCTGATATTTGAGAAGTAAAACGGCCTTGGTTTTCAATCAAATCAATACCGAGTGCGTTCTCAATACCAATCTTACGGCCGACCGCTTCCACTAAGAAAGTCACGCTGGCAGAGATGATCAGCATATCAATATCATCATTCTCAAGCTGCTCAATCAAAGGTTTTGACTGCTTGAACTGTTTAGGCAGAATATGCTGTTCAACACACTCTTCCACCAACGCAGTCACTTGCTCTGTTGGCATATCGGCTAATGGCTGCATGGAAAACGTGAGGTAATCTTCCATGTTCAGTTTGCCTTCCGAATACAGGCCCATTAAGCGTTTATCTTCTTCAATAAAGTTGGGCGCAGTGGCAATGCCCTTTTCAACCAAGAATTCATTCCATAGCATCGCGGCATCGGCATTGATCAGTGTTTCGTCCATATCAAATACATACAAAGGTTTGAACATCTTAGGCTCTCACAGGTTGAATTTCGTTAAGGTTAAACAGGAGTTCAAGTTGGCTGCCGTTTGCCAACAGTCGTTCAGAAGAACGGTTAAGTAGGTCGACCGTTAATTCACACTCATCAACGTCCACTTGGTAGCGAATCACGTTGCCCAACAGCTGGTGGTTACGAATGGTGCCGGTTTTCGGCGCAGAGATATGTTCGCCATATTGTCGGCCTTGCTCTTTCACGTAGATAGATTCAGGTCGAATCGCCACTTTCCATTCTGTTTCAATATTGAAGAGTTGCTTGGCTTTGTTCGCTTGCACCAGATTATAGTGCCCCATGAACCCAGCCACAAATTCATTGGCAGGTTGAGTGTAGATCTCTTCGGGTGTCCCCGCTTGTACGATCTCGCCTTTGTTCATCAAGAAGATGCGGTCAGACATGATCATCGCCTCTTCTTGATCGTGGGTCACGAAGATCGTGGTCAGGTTCATCTCTTTTTGAATATCTCGGATCTGTTGGCGTAGGTGCTTTCGGATCTTCGCATCCAACGCCGAAAGCGGCTCATCAAGTAGCAGAATACGCGGCTTGACCACCAAGGCTCTTGCCAAGGCCACACGCTGACGCTGACCGCCCGATAACTGATGCGGGTAGAACTTTTCTTTGCCCGTTAAGTCCACCAGCCCAATCACTTTCGCGACTTCGCGCTTAATCTCATCGGCGGCAAGCTTTTTCATCTTAAGGCCAAACGCAATGTTGCCTTCAACCGTCATGTTTGGGAACAGCGCATAAGATTGAAACACCATGCCGATACCACGCTGTTGTGGCACTTGGTGAGTAATCTCTTCGCCGTTGACCCAGATCTCGCCACCATCGACAGGATTCAGGCCAGCCAAGCTGCGCAGCAGAGTCGATTTACCACAGCCACTAGGGCCAAGCAGAGTAATGAATTCGCCCTTCTCGATTGAAAATTCAATATCTTCAAACACCGTGTTGTCACCAAAGCGCTTGGTGAAGTTTTTCGCATTTACATAGCTCATTATTTTGTTCCCTGGCTGAAACGACTTGCCAACCAAGTCAGTAAGAAAATAAACAGGAAGTACGTCATCACTAGGGCTGACGTGAAGTGGCCGCTGGTTTGACGCATGTTGTATAGGTAGATTTGCAGTGTCTCGTAACGTGTACCCACCAAGATGTTGGCGAACACGAACTCGCCCAATAGGAACGAGAACGACAAGAACAATGACGCCATTAAGCCTTTCTTAAGGTTTGGCAGAATAATCAACAAGAACGCCTTGGTGGTACTTGCACCGAGCAGATGTGCTGCATCCATCAAGTCATGCAAGTTAATCGCTTCAAAGCTGTTGGCAATCGCGCGGTACATGAATGGCAGCGCGATGGTGAAGTAAGTACCAATCAAAATCCACGGCGTGCCTATCAGTGAGATTTCGCTGTCTGCATACAGCTGAAGCAAGCCGACTGACGACACTACTGGCGGCACCGCGAACGGCAATAAAATCAGGATATTCATCACCTTGTCGAGTTTCGGGAAATAGTAAAACACAACGAAAATCGCAGGCAAGACCAACACCACACTCAATGACAGTGCTGCCACACAGATAAACAGTGAACGACCAAAAGCTTGTAAGAAGCGAGGATCGGTCAGCAGGTTGATATACCAATCTAACGTGAAGCCATCCGGCAGGATCGTTGCGCCCCAACGAGAAGAGATTGAGTAAATAAAGGTCGCTAAGATCGGGATCATCATGATGCCGACAATCGAATAGACAACCGTTTTATGAAAACGAGTATTGACGGTGTTCATTACTTTCTCTTCCCTGCGTAGCTTTTGCTGATCAGCCATTGGTTAATCACGGTGATGAAGGCCAGCATCGCCATCAGAATCACTGAAATTGCCGCGGCTAGGTTTGGTTCTAGGAACAAGTCGCCCGATACCAAGCTCGCAATTCGAATCGTAATCACGTTGTAGTTGCCCGAGGTCAACGCATACACACTTGCGTAGGCGCCAATCGCGTTAGCAATCAAGATGATAAAGGTGCCGAACAAAGCCGGAGATAACACAGGCAGCGCGATTTTGGTCCAGTATTGCCAAGTTTTCGCGCCAAGCAGTGCCGAAGCGGCTTGCCAGTCGTCACTCAGAGCATCAAACGCTGGATAGAGCAACAACACCGCCAATGGGATCTGGAAGTAGATGTAAATCGCCAGCAAGCCCCACTTGCCGTAAAGGTCGAAATCACCCAGCAATCCATACTGCTTGAGCAACAAGGTAATCGCACCGTTGGTCCCAAGGATGATGATGAAAGCGAAAGACAACGGAACGCCAGAAAAATTACTGCTCATGTTGGTGAAAGCAATCACCGCATCGCGGATTTTAGAATCAACGCGGCGCAGTGAAGAAACGAGCAAAGTCGCAATCGCTAAGCCAACAATGCTCGACCAAATCGACAACCATAAACTGTTGCCAAAAGCCTGCATCATAAAGGCAGAATCGAACACTTCAGCGTAGTTTTCGAGAGAGAGTTCGTCGTCATAGAAGAAGCTGTTGATCAGCACCCAAACCATAGGTGCCAGTTGGAACAGATAGAAAAACAATGCGAAAGGCGCAAGCCACAAAGCAGGCTTGAGGCGTTGAAACAAAGATTTGGTTTTAGGTTGAAGCGCAGAGCCACCGCTCTGCGTGATTACAGAACTGCTCATAGGGCCAACAATTCCTGAGTGTAAGATTTATCGTGTTCAAGGTTGAGTAACTGACAGACGCTGCCGCAGATATCGGTCTGTTTCACTGAACATTCTTGGTGTGTAAACTTATCGCCAATCACAAAGAAAGGCACTTCACGCTCTTCAGGCAGAATGCCACCATGAGACAAGTCATTGTTCATACCGTGGTCACTGGTGATGATCACCTGATAACCATCGTCTACCCATTTCTCAAGATAGTTTGATAGGTAAATATCTGCGCCACGTGCACTGTTGCGGTACTGGCGAGAATCTAGCCCATGCTTGTGTCCCATATCGTCAATGTTCATTGGGTGAATCAATAAGAAATCAGGCTGATGAGTCACGCGCAAGTGCTCTGCATCCAAGAACAAGGCTTCATCTGGGTAGTGGTCCCAATGGTAGAAACAGCCGTGTTGGATGTTCATGGTTTCATCGTTGGTGAAACGGTCACGTACTGCATCATATGGCGCTCGGTTATATAACTCGCTCACCCAATGGTAAGCCGCAGCTGCCGTCACTTTGTTCTGCGACTTCGCCAAGCTAAATACCGACTCGTGATTCGATAAACGCACGATTTGGTTGTTGACGATGCCACTCTCGACAGGGCGAACACCGGTCAGAATGCACTCATACAGTGGACGGGAAATAGATGGCAGCTCACACTGCACAGGGTAAAGCGTGGCGCGCAGCTTATTTTTTTGCGTGCTTTGCGAAGTGCCCTGTTTACTGTACGAATCGCCCTGTTTTGTCTGCAAATCGCCCTGTTTCTCATACATATCACTTTGCTCTAGAAGACCGTTCAGGTAGCCCATGCAATCACGGGCTACCTGATAGTTCAGTCCATCTAGAACAACAAGGATAACCTTATTGCTCATGGTCTATTCTCTATTGCTTGTTTCTATAAGCCACCTATTGAAGGTGGTGTGTTAAGCGGGGTTATTGCTGGTGAATCAATACGCTTTCTTGCCATTGACGTGGCAGGCGACGTGCTGATTTTTCCCATGCTGAGAAGTCAGTCACTGGGTGAACGTTGCTGTATTCATCGTTTGAGATCAGCTTGTCTTGTACTGATTGAGGTAGCGTAACGCTGCTACGGATTGGGCGCGCGTAACCTTCTGCTAGGTTGATTTGGCCTTGGTCGCTGAAGATGTATTCACGAGCCAACTTCGCCGCGTTCGGGTTTTGTGCGTATTTGTTAATGATGGTGGTGTAACCAGAAATCACTGAGCCATCTTGTGGAATGCTGACGGTAAAGCGCTCACGGTCGATCTTATCGCGGTAGTTCAGTGCGTTGAAGTCCCACATGATTGCCACTTCCACTTCGCCTTTTTCAAGATTCGCGATGCTTGGGTCGGTGTAAGACAGACGGCCTTGCTTCGCTAGCTCACCAAAGAATTTAATCGCCGGTTTTAGGTTTGACTCGTCACCGCCATTAGCAAATGCTGCCGCTAGAATTGCGTTGTTTGCTTGTGCTGCTACACCTACATCACCGACTGTGACTTTGTAGTCGCCTTCTAGTAGGTCACTCCAAGATTTTGGGGCATCTTCAACAAGGTTGTTGTTTGAAATGAACGAGATAGTACCTGTGTAAGCCAGAGCCCAATGACCATCTTTGTCTTTTGCCCAGTCTGGAATGTCATTCCAAGTAGTTGGTTTGTATGGCTGAGTGACGTTTTTCTTTACAGCCACACGTGCGAATGCGAAACCCACATCACCAATATCAGCGGTTGCGTTTTTCTTCTCTGCTTCAAATTTCGAGATCTCTTGCGCCGAGCTCATATCGGTATCCTGATGCTTCAAACCGTAGTTTGCTTTCAGGTCAGTCCATGTGCCTTTCCAGTTTGCCCAACTGTCTGGCATACCCACACTGTAAACTGCACCCTCTTTTTGAGCGGCTTCAATCAGTGACTCAAGATCAGCATCCTTCGCCATCGCTGGCATTGAAAGTGTTGCCGTAAGTCCTGTTACACCAATCAATTTAGCGGTTGTGCCTATTAGCTTTGTAGATGAACCCATAAGTTTGGCTGGCGATACAGTTGAACGGCTAAGCAAAGTTTTCATTGTCTCTATCCTTCTGGACTAGGTCAGTAAGTTCGTTTTGTATGCTATAGCCGGAATGTGACGGTTTGCCGCAAGTTATTTGACAGTTCGAGTGCATTTACGTGGCAGTTATATTTCACTCATATGACAATAAGCCATTGTTTACTGTCACATTCCTGTTAACTCCATGGTTTACCTTATTAAGCACACGAACTTATGGACTAGATCAGTAATGAGAACATTGGGCACCGGACAATCAGGGACACAGTTAGGAAGAATTAAGGCGAGTATTCGAGAGCAGCTTCAATCAGGTATCTTCATTGAAGGGCAAAAACTGCCATCAGAAAGAAACCTTAGCGAACTGTTTTCCACCACACGAATCACGCTCAAAGATGCGTTGGTGTCTCTGGAAACCGAAGGTTTGATATACCGAGAAGAGCGCCGAGGCTGGTATGTATCACCCGAACGTGTTCGCTACAACCCGCTGTCTCGCTCTCACTTTCATCAAATGATTCGCGAACAACATCGTATTGCAGAAACCAAGTTGCTCAGCACCCGTACAGAGATGGCGACAGGCGATTACGCCAAAGCATTAGAGATAGAGCAGATAACGCCAATACACGTGATTGAGCGCTTGCGTTTTATTGATGGTAGAGCAGTGCTGTTTGTTGAAAATGTACTGAAAGCGCCCTTATTTGATGGTGTCTTGTCGGAAAACCTCACCATGTCACTAACAGGCATCTACCGAGAAAAATACGGCTACGAGACCCAACGCTCGCGTTTTGATGTAATTCCCACTTCAGCCCCAGCCTATGTCGCTAAGGCGCTAAATTTGGCTGAGGGTCAACCGGTGCTGAAGATCTGCCGTGTGAACTACAAGCAAGATGGCGAGTTGATGGACTGCGAACTGGAATACTGGCGACCAGACTCAGTAGTGATCCACATTGATAGCATTGGCTAGTACCACATCCTCTTAATGCGGTAGCAACACAAATACAAAAACTCCGACTGATTCAGTCGGAGTTTTTTAACAATCAAACATTAAGGTGCGCGAATCATCTAGCTCATGAATCAAGCTTGAGGAACTTCCTTACCCTTGTTGAATCTGGGTTAGTGAAGAACTTCTCAGGGTTGGATTTCTCAATCAAGATGCCCTTCTCAAGGAATACCACCTGATCCGACACCTGACGCGCGAATTCCATCTCATGAGTCACCACCACCATGGTGTAACCCTCTTGCGATAGCTTCTTCATTACCAGTAACACCTCTTCGACCAATTCAGGGTCGAGCGCGGAGGTTGGCTCATCAAACAGCAATACATCCGGTTCCATCGCGAGAGCTCTGGCAATCGCGACACGTTGCTTTTGCCCACCCGATAACATGCTGGGGTAACTCTCTAGTTTGTGTGACATCCCAACCTTGTCGAGTTGCTTACGAGCCATCTCCTCGGCGTCTGATTTCGCTATCTTCTTAACATGAACCAGCGCTTCCATGACGTTTTGCAACACGGTGAGATGCGGCCATAAGTTGAAGCTTTGGAAAACCATTCCAAGACGCTCTCGAAGTTTCGCCAACTCTTTGTATTTGAGTGGCTTACCCGTTTCAGAGTTGATACCAATACGCTCATCACCCATAAAAATCGTGCCGCGCTCTGGCTGTTCTAGCCAATTCATGCAACGCAGTAGCGTCGATTTCCCCGACCCAGACGAACCGAGAATACTCACCACATCGCCTTTGTTGATGTTGAGGTTGATGTCTCGCAGTACTTCGATGCCATCAAACTGTTTCGACAGGTTTTCAACCTTAATGATCGTCTCTCGTTCTTCCAATAGTGGTTCGCACTCAATCACTTCCAAATTCACGCCCAAAGAAGGGTTAATCGGTGCTTCCGTTTCAATAATCTCTGATTGTTTAAGCATGGCTAAGCCCTCTAAGTTCAACTTTGGTTTGGATTCGTTTGGTGATGGTTTCAAGTGCAATACTCACGGCCCAGTAGAGCGCGATAGCAATGATGAACGCATTCAATGGGATGAAGTAGGTTGATTGAATGCTGTTGGCGGCCGCGGTAATTTCTGCGACGGTGATGATGCTAAGAAACGCAGTGTCTTTTAAGCAGATGATGAGTTGGTTCGTGATCAGTGGAACCGACTTAAACAACACATTTGGGGTAATAACTCGGGTAAATGTTTTGAATTTAGAAAAGCCATAAGCGTGCGCCGCTTCGATGTAACCAGGCTCTAACCCCTTACGAACACCTCGGAAAATCTCACAGAAATACGTACCATGATAGAGGCTGAGTGCGATGATTCCCGCAGTCACTGCATCTAGTCGAATGCCAACCTGAGGCAAACCGTAATAGAGCAGATAGGCTAAAATCAGAAACGGTAAGGTGCGCATCATGCCTATCAAACTGTTGATGGTGTACTTAACACCGAGTCTCGAGTTTTCGAGACAGTACAACAAACCAATGCCTATGACGAAACTCAAGATTGAAGACGAAACAAAAAGATAAAACGTGGTCACAAAACCAGAAGCAAACAGCTCTTTTTGTTGCCAGATAATATTCCATTCTTCCATATTTACTCCTTAAATTTACCCACTCAATGACGCTTCACAAGCAGGTAAATGGTGTAGCTGACCAAGTAGTGATGACGGCCAAACTGTTGCTGCTACTGTAAACAGATGTATGCACTTATTGCTGCAGATAAGTGGCTCGGTTTTCAGCCACAGCTTGCAACTTCACCAACACGCCAATAATCAACATGTAAATGGCACCGGCACATAGAATCGGCCCAAGTGGTTCATAGGTAACCGCAGAGATTCGATTGGTGACACGAGTTAGGTCGACGATGCCGATCACCGCAATCGCTGGGCTGCCTTTGATTAAGAACGACATCTCATTGACTAGCGCTGGTAGGCTCATGATCACCATTTGCGGGAACATGATGCGGCGAAAATAAGTGATACGTCTCATACCAATGGCTTCTGCCGCTTCCATTTGTCCTTTTGAAAAGTTAAGAAAGGCATTGCGCCAAATCTCTGCATTGAATGCCGATGTATTGAGTGTGAGAGCTAAAATAGCAGAAACGTGTTTATCTAAATTGATGCCAAATGACGGAAAAGAAAGGAAAATAAACAGAGCCAGTGTCACCAAAGGCGTTGCTCGTGCCCAGCTGACATAGATACCCAACATTTGATCCACAAACGGGATTTTCATCATTCTAACTAAGGCAATCATTAGGCCGATGACGACACCTAATACAATCGATACTGCCGATATCCATGCCGTTGCCCACGCGCCCTGTAGCAACTGTTCCCAAGCGTAATAATCCATAAACGACCTCTTTGATCAGCGACTTCTTTCGATAGATTGTGCGCCAATGACTCATGGGTTAAACCGCTTTGAACCCATTGGCATGGACACAAACAGCCGTTAACTGTTTGTGTCGGCGCATGCTTATTCATCTATTGAACGGCTGTTAGCTTGTGATACTGCTCAACCGAAGTGATGGCTTCTGAAGGGAGTTGGTCGAACGATTCACCGAACCACTTCTTCTGCAACTCTGCCATTTTTCCTGTTTGCTCAAGGTGTAGGAAGAATTCCGTTAGGTAAGCCAAAAGCTCAGGATTATCTTTAGGAACTGGCCAGCTAACGAAACCTGGGCCAGAGACTGCTTCGCCTTTTTTGAATACCTTTGACTTCGACTTCACTACCTCGTTAACTGAAACCACACTGTTGATCACATAGTCTATTCGGCCGATTGCCAAGTCGGAATACGCTTCTGGGTAGGATTGATACTGCACCACTTTACCCAAAGATTTGCCTTGTGCTTCGAGCATCACTTCGAGCTCTGGAAGCCTTTCTAGCAAAGCACTGCCCGCTTGTAAGCCCACTGTTTTTCCATCTAAATCGGCTACCGTATTAATATCTTCCGCGTCAGCTCTGGTTAAGAAGTAATGCTGCGCTGAAGCGATAGGTGGAGTGAAATCAAAGGCCTTCAAGCGAGCATCGGTAATGATCGCGCCAGTTAACGCCACATCATATTGACCCGCAGATACCGAAGCGAGTAGTCCTGTCCAAGGTAAGATCTCTTGTTCGATATCGAACTTCGAATATTCACGTAACTCATCAAGCAAATCTTTGTTAATCCCCGCAGGCTTACCGCGGTCGATATAGTTGAATGGAGAGTAGTTGTCTTCTGTCGCCACTTTCATGAAGCCTTGCTTTTCGATGGCTGCAAGCTCCGATGCTTGTGCGACTCCAAAACAACCCAGTACAACTGTCGCTGCCGCTGTTGAAACCCATGCCTTCATCGTCATTCCCTGTTTCATACGCTTTCCTTATCGAGATTATTTGCCTGCCTTTACTTTATGAACGGAATGCATCGGAGACGTAGAGCCAATTTAATTTTCAGGTTGGGACAGAACGATTTTCTAGTTTGGGACAACGTAATTTTCGGGGTTGAGAGAGCAAAACACACTCTTAAAACATCAATATGAACTCTGGCGCATTTCTTGCTCTTTTATACAAATTGGACTGAGGTTCACTGAGAATAAGGACTGTATCTCATGGCGATAAATCACAATTGTTTCATCGAGTTTGATTCCAAAAGAAGCCTGCAAGAACAAGTACGTAGCTATTTGGTGACGGCGATATTGAATGGTATTTTCCCGGCTGAACAAGCGCTTCCGTCTTGTCGTAAGCTGTCTAGCCAATTGGGTGTTTCACGCAATACTGTCTCCTTGGTGTACGACAGTTTGCTCGACGATGGCTACCTCATCAGTAAGCCTCGCAGTGGTTATTACCTTTCAGAAAAGTATCAAAAACCGAGTGATACTATCGACGCGAGTTTGGATCATTTTGAATCAGCCGACAGCGACAATGCACCGGATTGGAGCAAACGCGTTAAGCTGCAATTGGGCCAATACCCACGCATCGTCAAACCCTCGCATTGGAGTTGTTACCAATACCCATTTATTTTTGGCCAACCCTCTATCAATGACTTCCCATTAGCTCAATGGCGAGAAGCGACAAGAAAGGTCACCTCAGACCCACATGATCACCGCTGGCTTTGCGACAAGGTCGATAAAGACGTCGACATGCTGGTCGAACAGATACGCACAAGGGTGCTCCCACAGCGCGGTATTCATGCCCAAAGTGATGAGATCCTCATAACCTTAGGTTCGCAGAATGCGCTGTATTTGATTTCGACTTTGCTCATGAACCATCAGAGTCGAGTCGGAGTCGAGAACCCCGGCTACAAAGAAGCGAATCACATCTTCAATCTCTCTGGCGCGCAGTTACACCCGCATCAAGTGGATGAACAAGGATTGAGATTCAATGAGCACTCTTCACTGTGTGATCACTTCTATGTCACGCCTAGCCATCAAGCTCCAACCGGCGTCACCATGAGTGATGAGCGTCGAACTCAGTTACTGGAAATGGCCAAAACCAATGATGCGGTAATTATCGAAGATGACTATGACGCCGAGTGTAACGTGGAGTGGAACCCTAAACCCGCGCTAAAAGCCAGTGACAAAGAAGGACGTGTCATCTACGTCAGCAGCTTCTCTAAGCTATTAGCACCCGGCTTGAGATTAGGCTACATCGTGGCACCTGAAGAGTTGATCTACGATCTTAGAATACTGCGTCGCTTGATGTATCGACACGCACCAAGCCGCGTTCAGATGGAAGTGGCGCACTTTATTGAACAAGGCTACTACGACAGCTTTGTGAGGCGCTTTAGGGAAAACACACGCCAGCGCTGGAAGCTGATCAACGATGCGGTCTTGAAGTACCTACCTGACTGCAAGCGACTGGCTCAAAGCGAGCAGGCCAACTCTCTGTGGCTACAAACGCCCAGTCACATCAATAGCCAACGCTTAGCGTCACGAGCCGCACAAAAAGGGATTTTGATTGAGACAGGGTATTCTCACTTCATGACCGATCCTGAAACGAAGTTGAGCAATGAAACTTCATCCGAATTTGATCCTAATTCTTATTTCAGGTTGGGCTTTCACGCCATCGACAAAGACTTGATCGCCCCCGGCATCAAAGAGCTGTCAGAGGTAATGAAGAGCTAGCATCACAAAGGGTTATGTAGACGTTGTTATTCAAGACAATGACGTAAAAAAGAGCATCAATCGATGCTCTTTTTCGACTATACCTAACCAATTGGAAGCTAGACACTCAAAAGCCAAGCACTCAGGAAAAATAAGCACTTTGAAAAGGACGGGGAATCCTTTACCAAAGTGCCTGTGTTTCTGTGTTTCTGTGTCAGCTATATTTTGAAGAATTAAGAAGCAAGTTCAAACAACACTTCATCAATGATCTTAACGCCTTTCTTTATCTCGCTTGGCTGAATAACCAAAGGTGGCGCAACGTGAATGCGGTTATTCACAATGAAGGTCAACAGGCCTCGCTTGGTCAATTGCGCTTTCAATTGCCCCATTTTTTCATTGCTCAAAGGTGTTTTACTTTCACGATCTTCCACCAGCTCTACAGCCCAGAACATCCCTTTGCCGCGCACATCACCAATCATAGGGTGCAACTCTTGAAGGCTCAGTAGAAGCGGCCCTAAAACGCTGTTACCGACGTTATCAGCGTGTGTGACAATGCCCTCTTGCTCCATCACATCGAGCGTTGCAACGATAGAAGCCATCGCCAAAGGGTGACCTGAGTACGTTAAGCCGCCCATAAAGAAGTTTGACTTAAAGTACTCAACGATCGGTTCGCTGACCACCACGCCACCAGCCGGCACATAACCCGAGTTCACCCCTTTCGCAAAAGTAATCAGATCTGGCACTACATTGAAGTGTTCAAACGCAAACCACTTGCCCGTGCGGCCAAAGCCGACCATCACCTCATCAAAGATCAGCTGAATACCATGTTTGGTTGCCAGCTCACGCACGCCGATAAGGTAATCTTTGGGCGGAATGAGAAAGCCAGCGGTTCCCGGAATGGTCTCTAGAATAATCGCTGCAATCGCTGTTGGCCCTTCGCATTCAATCACTCGCTCTAAATGCTGCAGGGCACGCTCACTCTCTTCTGCCTCAGTCGCCGCGTTGAATTCGCTTCGATAGAGAAATGGATTGAAGAAGTGAACGTGCCCACGGCTATACTCGTTTGGAATTCGACGAAAATCCCCCGTCGCAGCAATAGCAGTACCTGTATTGCCATGGTAAGAACGGTAAGCAGATAGCACCTTGTCACGCCCTGTGAATTGTCGCGCCATGCGAATCGCATTTTCGTTGGCATCTGCCCCTGCATTGGTAAAGAACACCTTCTTAAACGAGCTTGGCGCTTTCGACAAGATACGCTTAGCCGCCAAACCACGAGTGAGGTTGGCGGTCGCAGGGGCAACGGTCACTAATGAATCAGCCTGATCTTTAATCGCTTTGATCACTTGTGGATGCTGATGACCAATGTTGGTGTTAACCAGTTGGCTACTAAAATCAAGGTATTCTTTACCTTCGTAGTCCCACATTTTGCATCCTTGCCCACCCGCAATGGCGATAGGCTCCGCTGCTTCTTGAATCGACCAAGAATGAAATACGCTCTTGTCGAGGTCGATAATATCTTGGTTCACAAGCTGTTCTGTTGATACTTCCATTTCATCGTCTCCATTAACAACACTAGATTCACAGCCGCTCGTGCTTGGCTCGTCTTCGAGAATGAAAGACACAAAACACGACATTGAAAAGGCTGCGCTATCGGATGGAATAATCTTCATCCCAAACAGGGCGGAGGTCATAGTGTCAGTTTCAACAAAACATTGGGCCAGTACATCAGCCCAAGTCTCATCCCCGATCCAACAAACTGCCTGACCCAATCCAATCGTCGATCTGGCTCTATTCAAAACTCTTAGGTGTGAATAGATTGAAAGGCAGACGAGACAGGTCTCATCGAACGCTAATTAACGCAGCAGCAATATCAAAAGCAAAGAGGTGAGCAAGAGTGGAATTAGGATTAGCGATGACATTGATTCTGTTTGCAGGAGTAGTTCGAGGCTATTCAGGATTTGGGTTTGCGATTATCGTAGCGCTTTCCCTCAGCTTTATTGTTCCACCATTGCAAGCGGTAACCATCGCTATCTTGTTGGACTTTTTAAGTGCCTTTCCTCTGCTCAAGCGAAGTAAAACCACCATCAATATCCGGCTTATTGCGCCGCTGTGTATTGGCATGTTGGTTGCGGTGCCTTTCTCGCTGTATTTCATTAGCACGATATCGGAATCAGGCTTGAAGGCCTTTATCGCGATGATGTCTTTGGTCGCTAGCACGCTGATTATTTTGGACTTACGCCTCACTTGGTTGCACCAACGACACGCGTTTTGGGCGGGAGCCATTTCGGGGTTTAGCATGACCACCGCTTCTTCAGGAGGTCCGCCATTAGTGACGTATTTGATGAACCTGACCATTAAAACCAGTGAACAGAGAGCCACCGCGATTGTGTTTTTTCTGCTGAGTTCAGCGATTTCACTGATCGGCTTCATATGGATTGGCGCATTTAACCAAGAATCGTTCATCACAGGTTTATGGCTATTACCGGCAGCTTTGATTGGCAATGTACTGGGGCAAAAACTGTATCTATCAGTACCGAACTTGTCTGCAAAAACAACGACCGCGCCGATTTTGATCGGCATGGCACTACTTATGTTAATTTCAAATTAGAAGGATGTATTTATGGATAAGATAGCGTTCATTACAGGGGCAACCTCTGGTTTCGGCAAAGCGGCAGCAAAACGTTTCGCAGAAGATAACTGGTCGTTAGTGCTGTCTGGTCGTCGAATCGAAAGGCTACTCGACCTAAAGGAAGAATTAACGGTGCCTGTGCATGTAATTCAACTCGACGTTCGAGACGCAGACGCCGTAAAACAAGCCATTGATTCATTACCCGCTGAATTTTCATCGATTACCGCATTGGTCAATAATGCTGGGTTAGCTTTGGCACCAGAAGGCGCGCCTGATGTGGACTTGAAAGACTGGCACACTATGATCGATACCAATGTCACAGGCTTGGTTAATGTTACTCATGCGCTGTTGCCTACGTTAATTAAAAAAGGCGCAGGAAGCTCAATCATCAATGTTGGGTCAATCGCCGGACAGTGGCCTTACCCAGGAAGCCATGTGTATGGTGCCAGCAAAGCGTTCGTAAAGCAGTTCAGTTACAACCTACGTTGTGACTTACAAGGCACAGGGGTACGAGTGACTGACCTCTCCCCTGGTATTGCAGAAACGGAATTTACTCTTGTAAGAACTAAAGGTAACCAGACGGCTTCAGACAACCTTTACCAAGGCACTACACCGTTGTCAGCAGAGGATATTGCCGAGCAGATGTTTTATATCGCAACCTTGCCAGATCACATCAACATTAACCGAGTCGAAGTGATGCCGACACGTCAAGCATGGTCTGCGTTCGCAATCGATAGAGATTAAGTTCAAACCGACACATACAAAAAAGGTGGTCTTTTCAGGCCACCTTTATCATTTCTTTCACACGATACTTCAAATATAACCAACGGCATAAAAGACTATGTCTAATTCGCCTCATTACTCTTTTAATGAAAGTAAGATTAGAGATACTCAACTAAACAATTTGCTGCTCATGTTCTTTGTTTGATTCCGTCTCTTTCGACAAGAAACTCGCTACGATCTCTCTCAGTTTGCCTTGGTTAACCGGTTTAGGTAAAAACTCATCCATGCCTACATCGAAGCACAAATGCTTGTCTCGCTGCACGACGTTGGCCGTCAGCGCAATGATTGGAATATGCTTTGCAGCCCCTTCTTCGAGCGCTCGGATCTGCTTGGTCGCTTCGAAGCCATCGAGAACCGGCATCTGACAATCCATAAAAATCATCTCGTATTCGTTGGCTTTGAATTTCTCGACACCAATTTCACCGTTGTCGGCAATATCAACCTCAAAGCCAAGCTTCTTGAGCATCATCTTGGCGACTTGTTGGTTTACTCGCGAGTCTTCAACAACTAAAACTGTACCACTAAATTCTCCGGCAACTGCGACAGGTTTTGACTCTGCTTGAATTGGAGCTTGTTTATCGGCTGGTGTGGCGTTTACAGAGACAATGGGAGCATCTTTAACAACCGCTGCAGGTTTACTTAACGGCACAGGTTCATTGTCTTTAAACGCAACCTCTCCTCTGTTCGGATAGGTAAAGACTGAAGTATCAGCCGCTCTCGCGAGTACCTCACTGATGGTCCATTTAAGCTGATTATCTTGGTAAGGACGCGCAATGTAGGCAACAAAACCGACTTGTTTAGCACGAGCTTCATCTTGCTTTCTAGGGTCAGCAGAGATCATCACTAACTTGGGACACTCGCTACCAAAGCGTTCAACTAAGCTTCTCGCCAGTTGAAAGCCATCAACGGACGGCATTACTTTGTCTATCAGAACGAGATCATAAGGTGATGACTTAGCCACAGACTCTGAAACCAACTCTAACGCTTGGTTTGCCGTTTCACAGCACTCAGACTTAACGCCAAAGGATTGAAGCTGTGTAGACGTTATACGCATGTTCAGCTGGCTATCATCCACAAGCAGAACCGAAACCTTATTGAAATCGATATTGCTTTCATCGGCTTCTAAACACGGGTCAAAGTCAGCCGTAAAATAGAAGGTACTGCCTTTACCTTCAACACTGGTGAGTTCAAGCTTGCTGCCCATCAATGTCACTATCTTCTCGCATATTGTTAGACCAAGCCCTGTGCCTCCATAAATACGTGTGGTACTGCCGTCGGCTTGTTGAAACTTATCGAACACCGATT
Organism: Vibrio sp. 10N.222.52.B7; assembly: GCF_041474275.1. Classification (NCBI taxonomy): domain Bacteria; kingdom Pseudomonadati; phylum Pseudomonadota; class Gammaproteobacteria; order Vibrionales; family Vibrionaceae; genus Vibrio; species Vibrio sp. 10N.222.52.B7. Next base: position 81,124 of record NZ_JBFRTU010000003.1, read on the forward strand.
TCTGTTTGTCTTCTGCAATACCGATACCGCTGTCGACAACCTCGAACCTCACTCTGAGTTTTTGCTCAGGCTCAACCACCTCTTCCAAACGAAGCGAGAGCGTGACGTGGCCATGCTCGGTAAATTTAATCGCGTTACCTACTAAGTTATTTAGGACTTGTCTTAGTTGTGTACCGTCGCCAATCACCATGGTTGGGATCTTAGGGTCGATCGCTAATTGGAATCGAAGCCCTTTCTGTTCGGCTTTCACTCGAAAGGTTGATTCAACGTCGGCCGCAATGCCCATCATTTTCATCGGCTCTTGCTGAAGCTCTAGTCGCCCCGCTTCGATCTTCGAGTAATCGAGAATGTCGTTGATTAAGTCGAGCAACGTAAGCGAAGAGGTGTTGAGCATGTTGATGTACTCTTTTTGCTCTTTCGGCATATCCATTTCAGAGAGCAAAGACGACAACCCGATAATCCCATTCATTGGTGTACGGATTTCGTGACTCATATTGGCAAGAAATTCACTTTTATTGCGGTTGGCCACCTCAGCAACGTCTTTGGCTTTTTCCAGCTCTTGATATTGTTGACGAATACGTTCTACCGATCGGTTATAGCTACTCTCTAGAGTCGATATCTCATCTTTGTAAGTAGAGTGAGTTGGCGTTATAAAGCGCGGTTTGTTGTCTTCGACCTGTTGTTGGTTGATTTGGGAAGACATAGTCATCAAACGTTTTACGACAAGACGATAGACGATGGTTAAACATACGAGAGACAACAAGAAGATTTTAACGGCTTCGAAGGCGAGCAGCAATAACACTCGTTCTTCAAAGTCATCTAGGATCATGCTCAAGTCTGATTGCACCGTGAGCGTCGCCAACGGGAAGTCTGTGCCGCCCATCTGGTGCACCATTTCCCAAGACTGAGAATAAGATTGGCCTTCGGTCTTTTGACCTAACTCTAGAATTTTTTCATCGGGACTTTCGATAAGAAGGTAACTGACCGAAGGGAGGCGAGAGATGCCTTCGGCTTGCACAAACAATTGCTCTCGATCTTCAACCCACAAACTTGCCGTTAAACCAGAAAGGTAGCCAGCCTTGACCTGCTCGATCTGAGAGCTGATAAAAGAAACTCGACTTTGGTACTCTACATACAACCCGAGACCTGTCACTATAACTGTGAATAAGGTACTGATCGCTATTATCATCCCGATCAACTGTCGGGAGAGTCCAACGTAGCGTTTTCCTTTTGTCACCATACACAAATTACCATTATTGTTATCCTAGCAAACTACAATTACTCAACTAGTATAATAGTCGTCATTCATCAAATAACTAGGGAAGGTTATGAAAAAACATCTTATCGTTGCATCCATAGTCAGTTTGTTTTCAAGCAGTTATGCTTCTGCAAACGAACCTCTTCACTACTACATTATTGCGAGCCAAGCGCAACCTTTTCAAATCGAAACTGACGGGTCATCTCACAGAGGAATTGTTTCAGATATTGTGGAAGCCGTGTTTGATGACAGCCAATATGAGATCAACTACCACACCTACCCTTTTAATCGAATGATCGACAAGCTCGATGCGAGAGAGAATCCAAACTGGGTTACCTATGGCAGCCCTAGTTGGGGGAATATTCAATCTGCGAACCTATCTGAAGACCCGATTTACAATGTAAAACACGTATTACTCAGCAGCGGTAAAAAGCCATTTGAGTTCAATACAATCGATGATCTCGATGGGAAAGCCGTAGTATTGCTGAAAGGATTTGAGTATCCGAACTTGGAACCTTATATCCAACAGGGCAAGCTCAACGAGATTCGAGTAAAAGATTACACTGCTGCGTTTCGTGTCCTGAACCGAGCACCTGGCGACACCGTGTTTGTGGAAATGGAATCACGAATCAAATACAACCTAAACGAACAAAAACTGAGTATTGATGATTACCAGATGCAAGAGTTTGGTTCTGTCATCAATAACTACCCTATCCATTTGGCGTTTGACCCTGAGATGGATCCTAAACTGCAAAGCTTCATCAACCAACGCCTAGACCAAATGAAAGACGATGGACAGCTTGACGACATCGTACAGAGTTACTTATAGCACCAGCGTAACTTAGAACTTAGCAACGGATAGCTTAGTCGCGTACGTTAACTCTCGTTGATGCCTGACTTTCTAAAACCGAAAAGGCCGCCCTGCTTCATACTAGATAGCAG
>NZ_JBFRTU010000004.1:0-47339 GCF_041474275.1 Vibrio sp. 10N.222.52.B7
TAAATTGTTAAAGAGCTTTACTTGTTGAGCCTTCCTTTTAGTAAGGAGCCTCTCGAAGTGGACGGCCATTCTAGCGGATTAGATTCCAGTGTCAAACACTTTTTCCAGCTAATTTTTCAAAGCATCTTAAATGCTTATCACCGTCTTGTTACTCAGTTCAAACCGCTTGGTTATCCTTGGCAACGGAGGCGCATTATAGAGAGAATAATCCTTTGTACAAGGCTAAAAACGAAAAAAAGCCGCCACCGGCGACCGTTCGAACACTATTCACACAAAGCGTTTAAAATAGGTACGATTAAGCCTTAATTTCGGCCAATCGTACCTACCGTTCTTACTTCAACTATTGGTGAGCAATAATGCGGTCGTTGTTTACTAATAGCTGCACTTTCTTATCTGGATTAATTTTTCCTGCCAGTATCGCTTTCGCTAACGGGTTCTCGACACTTTGTTGAATCGCTCTTTTCAAAGGTCGTGCACCATATACTGGATCAAAACCAACTTGAGAAATTAACTTGAGTGCTTTATCCGAAACTTCAAGCTCATAACCATTGTCTTCCATTCTCTTCTTAAGGTGCTCAAGCTGAATAGCGGCTATCGACTGAATGTGCTCTTGACCCAATGGATGGAACACCACGCTTTCATCAACTCGGTTCAAAAACTCAGGACGGAAATGTTTACCTACCACTTCCATCACTTCATTCTTTATTCCTTGGTAGTCGAGCGTATTGAAGTTCTCTTGAATTCTCGAAGAGCCAAGGTTGGATGTCATGATCACTACCGTGTTTCTAAAATCGACTGTACGACCTTGTCCATCAGTTAAGCGTCCATCATCAAGCACCTGCAATAAGATATTGAAAACATCAGGATGCGCTTTCTCTACTTCATCTAGCAAAATCACTGAATAAGGCTTGCGACGCACTGCTTCTGTTAAGTAACCACCTTCTTCATATCCAACGTAACCCGGAGGAGCACCAACCAAACGAGCAACAGAGTGTTTCTCCATAAACTCAGACATGTCGATACGCACCATTGCATCGTCACTATCAAACATGAAGTTCGCGAGTGTTTTACACAACTCCGTTTTACCAACGCCAGTTGGACCAAGGAATAAGAAAGATCCAATCGGCTTGTTTGGATCAGATAAACCTGCACGGCTACGACGAATCGCATTCGATACCACTTCGACTGCTTCCGCTTGGCCAATAACTCGCTTATGTAGAACACCTTCCATGTTAAGAAGCTTCTCTTTCTCGGCTTCTAGCATTTTAGAAACAGGTATGCCTGTTTGCTTCGATAGCACGTCTGCAATTTCTGCATCAGTGACCTTATTACGCAGCAGCGTCATTTCTTGCATTTCAGCTTGAGTCGCAAGATCTAACTGCTTCTCTAATTCTGGGATTCGACCGTATTGCAATTCAGACATTCGGTTAAGATCACCAGCACGTCTCGCAAAATCCATATCCATACGAGCTTGTTCTAGCTCTGACTTGATGTGTTGCGTGCCAGAAAGCGCGGCTTTCTCTGCATTCCACACTTCTTCAAGCTCTGCGAAATCTCGTTCTTTGTCAGAAAGCTCTTCTTGTAATGTTCGAAGGCGTTTTTCACTGGCTTCATCATTTTCATTGGTAAGAGCTTGCTGCTCGATCTTCAATTGAATGATTTTACGCTCGAGCTTATCTAGCGACTCAGGTTTTGAGTCGATCTGCATACGGATACTCGAAGCCGCTTCATCAATCAGATCAATCGCTTTATCCGGCAGTTGACGATCAGAAACGTATCGATGAGATAGTGTTGCTGCAGCCACGATTGCTGGGTCGGTAATTTCTACATGATGATGAAGTTCATAGCGCTCTTTCAAACCACGAAGAATCGCCACCGTGTCTTCAACCGTTGGTTCATCGACAAGCACTTTTTGGAAGCGGCGCTCTAACGCTGGATCTTTCTCTATGTATTGACGGTATTCATCAAGAGTCGTTGCGCCAACACAGTGGAGTTCACCACGAGCCAACGCTGGTTTTAGCATGTTACCGGCATCCATAGAGCCTTCACCTTTACCAGCGCCGACCATAGTATGAATTTCATCGATGAAGAGAATGATATTGCCCTCTTCTTTAGACAATTCATTGAGGACTGACTTCAAACGCTCTTCAAACTCACCACGATATTTAGCGCCAGCTACCAAAGCACCCATGTCTAATGAAAGTACGCGTCGGCCTCTTAAACCTTCTGGCACTTCATTGTTAATAATGCGCTGAGCCAAACCTTCAACGATAGCTGTCTTACCAACACCAGGTTCACCGATAATGACTGGGTTGTTCTTAGTACGACGCTGAAGTACTTGGATAGTACGGCGGATTTCGTCATCTCGGCCAATTACCGGATCCAGCTTGCCTTGCTCCGCTCTTTCAGTCAGATCGATGGTGAACTTCTCTAACGCTTGGCGTCGGTCTTCGGCATTTGGGTCATCAACTTTTTGACCGCCACGAACCTGCTCGATAGCTTGAGATAATTTTTGCTCAGTAAGACCTAGCTCTTTAAGCAGGTTACCTAAAGGGCCTTTATCTTCAATTGCGGCAAGTAGGAAGACTTCCGAAGAAATGTATGTGTCTTGACGCTTTTGTGCGACCTTGTCACATAGGTTGAACAAAGTACCCATTGCATTCGACAGTTGAACATCACCACCGATACCACTTACTTTCGGTACACGGTCTAATATTTCGCTTAGCTTTGAACGCAATTGAACCACATCAATATTCAGCATGGTGAGCAATGGACGAATTGCACTACCATCTTGATTAAGCAAAGACACCATTAGGTGCACAGGCTCTATATATTGGTGATCACGACCTAATGCGAGCGACTGAGCATCAGATATCGCAATTTGGAATTTACTAGTGAATCGATCGAGACGCATGCCAACCTTCCTACTCTTAGATATGTTTATCTTATGGTTAGAAGATGGATACGGTAACGCGGATTTTCAAGGGATAAGAATGAAGAATAGAGCTGTTATAAAAATATAAATGAGCTGGATGACTGGTTGCACTAGTTAAAGGTTACTCTAACCAAATAAAAGTAGCTTGGCGTCCAGTAATACCATCACGACGATAAGAATAGAACGCATCGGCATCAGCGAAGGTACATAGATTAGAGTCTGTCACAGAAGTTACACCAACTTTGTTCAGTCGTTGCGTTGCAAGCTGAGACATATTCGCTAGCCATTTGCCTGGTTCAGCTTTGGCTTCAAATGCGAGCTTAGCTTGAGAGTCAAAACTAACGAAAGCTTCCAACACATCATCGCCTACTTCAAAAGCTTGTTTGCCTATTGCAGGACCAAGCCAAGCAATGATCTTATTCTCTGAACCTAAGTTTGAAAACTTTGCGACGGCATTTTCAAGAATACCACCAGCAAGACCACGCCAACCAGCATGAACTGCAGCAACTTGAGTGCCTTTGGTATCAGTAAGGATTACAGGTAAGCAATCGGCTGTCATCGCAGAACAAACAACATCTTTAGCTGTGGTAAATGCACCGTCAGCATCAAGAATATCTGCCGTAGGGTGTAAAACCGTTACGACATCTGTTGAGTGAGTTTGATGTAGCCATACCGGAGCGGCAGGCATATTAGCGTGTTGCTTGAGCCAGGCTCTGTTGTTTTCAACAAGCGAAGCATCATCCCCAACATGCGTACCTAGGTTTAATCCTTGATACGCACCAGTAGAAAAACCATCAAAACGTGTCGAAGCAAATGCTTTCACGTTTTTTGGTGCATTCCAGTTAGGGATGATCATCGACATGATTAAATGTCGTCTTCCAAGTTTTCGCGCGCATCAACACGTAACGCTTCAGCCATCACGACCATGTCATTTGGCACAGGAGCGTGGAACTCAACTTCTTCACCTGTAATTGGGTGAACAAATTTAAGCATAACGGCGTGCAGTGCTTGGCGATCAAAAGAACGAATCATTGTTGTTAGTTCTTCAGATGCACCTTTTGGAATACGAGCACGACCACCGTATGCAACGTCACCTAGCAGCGGATGCTGAAGGTATGACATGTGAACACGAATTTGGTGAGTACGACCCGTTTCTAGGCGTAGACGAATACGAGTATGCTCGCGGAAGTGCTCAGCAACACGGTAGTGAGTTACCGCTGGCTTTCCTAATTCATTTACATCCATCAAGGTACGCTTAGTTGCATGACGGCTAATGCCTTTCTCTACCACACCACCAGCGGTCATTTTGCCAATTGCAATTGCTTCATATTCACGAGTAATACGACGCTTAGCAAGAGCACGCACAAGACGAGTTTGAGCTGGAACCGTTTTAGCCACAACCATAAGACCTGTTGTGTCTTTATCAAGACGGTGCACAATACCTGCACGAGGCACTTCTGCAATCTGTGGGTAATGGAAAAGCAATGCGTTTAGTATGGTTCCATCCGGTGTGCCTGCGCCTGGGTGTACAACCAGATCGCGAGGCTTATTGATAACCAATAAGTCATCATCTTCGTAGACAATGTTTAGAGGAATATCTTGTGCTTCCCAGCGCTCTTCATCTGCAAGTTCAGCTTGCAAGATGATCTCTTCACCGCCCAAAACCTTAACGCGCGGCTTTGTAATAACTTCGCCATCCACTTGGATTTTGCCGTCAAGAAGCCACTCTTTAATGCGAGAGCGAGAAAAATCGGTAAATAGTTCAGCGACAGCTTGGTCTAAACGTTGACCTAACTGGCTGCTTTTTACTGTGTCTGTTAATGTGATCTGCTGAGCCATATCGAACTTTTTTAAAAACCGTGAGACTAATACCCATTAGTATGGATAAAATAGAATAATTGCATCATTGTATCTGTTACTGGTTAGAAAGTAACGGAAGCTTACGAAATATTTAATTCAAGGAATCGACGCCTGACATGAAACACCTTACTTTATCGGGTCTATTAGCCGTATCACTCTTGGTTGGTTGTTCAAGTAGTGAAGAGATAGTGCCAGATGTACCACCATCGGTTCTCTACTCTGACGCTCAAGAATCACTGCAGAGCGGTAGCTGGCTTTCAGCAATAGAAAAGCTAGAAGCCCTAGACTCACGTTACCCATTCGGCGCCTATTCTGAGCAAGTACAGCTCGATCTGATTTACGCTTACTACAAAAATGATGACTTGGCACTTGGCCTCGCTACCATTTCACGTTTCCTACGTTTGAACCCAACGCATGAGAAACAAGACTGGGTTCTTTACATGCGCGGCTTAACGCACATGGCGCAAGACCGAAACTTCATGCACGATATTTTTAATATCGACCGTAGTGACCGAGATCCTGAACCAGTGAAACTTGCGTTTGCTGACTTCAAGCGACTACTCGAACGTTTCCCTAGTAGCCCTTATGCTGAAGATGCACAAAAACGCATGTTCGCACTTAAGAACCGCCTAGCAGAGTATGACTTAGCAACCGCTGATTTCTACCTACGCCGCGAAGCTTGGATTGCTGCGATCAACAGAACGCAAGAGCTGCAAAAAACTTACCCAGACACCATTGCTGCGCGTAAGTCTTTAGATATCCAGCTAAAAGCTTATCAACAACTCGGCCTAGATGACGCTGTGTTAAGAACAGAAAAGTTGATTGAGTTAAACCCACTACCTTAATCAAACCTCTTACATCTCAATCCTAAAAGCGCGCTAATTTACTAGCGCGCTTTTTTTCATCTACATATCGCAAACTTGATGGATCGCATAATACACGGTATCTTCAAAAGATAACTTTTAACAAAACATCAACATGGAGTGTGGATGTGAGTAGGTTGTTATTATTTATCTGGATATCGCTATTTAGCCACTTATCCTACGCATTAGAACTGTCTCCATTAAGCAATAAGCCTTACATGGGTGACTTGGATGTGCTCAAAACCAAAGGAACGGTTAGAGTGCTAGTGTCTGCCGATCTTGGTTTCTATTACATCGAGGATGGCAAGCCAAAAGGCATCGTGGCAGAAATGCTCTACCACTTTGAGAAAAGCCTTCGTAAGAAACATCCCTATCTCAATGTTCAAATCATCCCCGTGCAACGAGATGATCTACTTCCCTCTTTAGAGTCTGGCTATGGTGATGTCGCTGTCGCTAACCTAACGATCACCGATAAACGATTACGAACCATCGATTTTTCGGATCCGATGATTAAAGATGGTAAAGAACTCATTATCACAGGGAAAAAGGCCGAACCTATCACCGAAATCAAGCAATTGAGTGGCAAAGAGGTGTGGATACGAGCAAGCTCGAGTTACTTCGAGAGTGTACAAAGAGTTAATAAGGAGCTTAACGAGCTAGGTTTACCACCACTGCATGTCCACTTTATCGAGGAGTCATTACAAGACTACGAGCTGATAGAACTGGTTAACCAAGGTTATATACAAGGCACAATTCTGGATAACCATAAAGCCAAGCTCTGGATCGATGTAATGGAAAACATTCAAGTCCATAACGACTTACCTTTACGAGAAAATGGTCGTATTGCTTGGGCTTTAAGAAAAGACAGCCCTCAACTGAAGAAAGAGATAAACAAATACGTCAAGACCGCACGAACAGGCACCCTGCTTGGGAATGTCATCTACCAGAAATACATCGACAATACTCGCTGGTTAGGCCGAGCACTCAACCCCAATAAAGTAGACCGAGTAGCTAAACTCTCAGATGTCTTTGAAAAGTATTCGAGCAAGTATGAATTTGATCCTTTGATGATGTCAGCTCAAGGTTTCCAAGAATCAGGACTGGATCAGAGCCGGATTTCTCATCGCGGGGCTATTGGTGTGATGCAGGTATTACCGAGTACCGCCAAAGATAAAAACGTCAACATCAAGAACATCCATAAGGTGGATAACAACATCCATGCGGGTGTGAAGTATATGCGCTTTATCAAAGACCGATATTTTGACGACCCGGCAATATCACCCGACAATCAAATCTACTTTACCTTGGCTTCTTACAACGCTGGTCCTGCTAAGATCAGAAAGATGAGGAGCATTGCCAAGCAGAAAGGTTACAACCCAAACATCTGGTTTAAAAACGTAGAAATCATCACTCGCAAATACGTGAGTAAAGAACCCGTAACCTATGTTGCCAACATCAATCGTTACTTCGTAATCTATAAACAATTACAAGCTATCAATGCTATCCGAGAGGACGGCACAGCGAGATTACTGAACACTAACGACTAGGATCGCCTCCATCCCAGAGCTGGGGAGCCAAAGGTATTAGGTAAAGCTAAAAAACACAAAAGCCGCATAAGAATACTTATGCGGCTTTTGTTTATCTAATTCTGAAGAAGCTTATGTAGCGACCTATATTACAAGACCTATATCACAAAACACTATTGAGTAAATTTCAATCAAGCACTTTCCATAGGCTGTAGGACGCCCCTAAAAACTGATTTAATTTTTAGCGAAGCCTTGCCTCCAAGTTATCGTTTTTCATAAGGATAACAAGCATTTTTCGCCAAAAAGATACTAAGACTTGCGTAAGATCACATTTGATTTTAATGCTTATCCTACCCAACCAAAACAAGATCTAGATCACATTCTTTATTCCTAAAAGTCGTAATCTGAAGTTAACCCATGAGGGATACAACAGAGGAAAACTTCTATGAAAATGAACATCACTGGTAAAAACATCGACATTACCTCTGCAATCCGTGATCACATAGAAAGCAAATTTAAAAAGCTAGATAAATGGCAAGTAGACATCATTGGCTGCCAAGCGAGCTTTAGCGAAGAACCAAACAAGAAGAAGAAATTTGAAGCGGTACTAACCGTACCAAAAGGCCAACTTGTTGCTTCATCAATCCATGACGACCTCTACGTAGCGATCAACGAAGTAGAACAAAAACTAGAGCGTCAACTCAACAAGCTACGCCATAAACCAGAAGCGCGCCGCGCTGAAAAGCCTGAAATCGAAGAGCTAGAAGCTGAAGTAGAATAAGGAAAGAGAACAGATTAAAAAATAGCGCCTCAGGGCGCTATTTTTTTGCTTGACGCTCGTAGCTCGCTTGCTTATTGTGTTTAAACATTCATAAAACAATCACTTTTTATGCACACTCAATCTTTGTTTATTTTTGACTTCTTTTTTCTTCCGTAAATCGGAGGCTAAGTCGTTTTAGAAAAACAAGTCAAAAACGAACAAGAAGCCTCCCACACTAGGGAGGCTTTTTTATAAGGACACATTTATGACTGACCGCTCAATTTCACTGGATGATATCCGCCTTCGTCTTAATGATTTAGACGACGAACTCCTGAAGTTACTTTCAGAGCGTCGCAAGCTAAGTATCGAAGTCGCTAAAAGCAAAGTAGAGACATCAAAACCAGTTCGTGATGCAGTACGAGAACAACAACTATTAGTTAAGCTGATCAACAACGGCAAAGATAAATACGAACTTGATGCGCAGTACATTACCAAGCTGTTTCACACCATCATCGAAGATTCCGTTTTACTACAACAGTCATACTTACAAAACCTAGCGAACCCGCAAAGCCGTAAACCATTGGCTCGCGTTGCATTCTTAGGTTCTAAGGGATCGTATTCTCACCTTGCGAGCCGCGAATACTTCAGCCGCAAGAATATGGAATTGATTGAGCTGAACTGTAATCACTTCAAAGAAGTCGCATCAACAGTAGAGTCTGGCCATGCCGACTACGGTGTCCTGCCGATTGAGAACACCAGTTCAGGGTCAATTAACGAGGTCTACGACCTGTTACAGCATACGACTCTATACATTGTTGGCGAACTTTCTCAACCGATTGAGCACTGCCTTGTTGCTAAAAGTGATATCCGTTTAGAAGACATCAAAACACTCTACTCGCACCCACAACCTCATCAACAATGCAGTGAGTTCTTGAGCCGCCTTAAGGGTGTCAACCTTGAGTCTTGCGCAAGCACCGCTGATGCAATGAAAAAAGTTAAAGAATTGGGTGGTAATGACGTAGCTGCTATTGGTAATGCATCGAGCGGTAAGCTTTATGGACTACAGCCAATCCAGAGCAATATTGCAAACCAAACAGAGAACCACACTCGTTTCATCGTTGTGGCGCGTAAGCCTGTTGAAGTATCGACTCAAATACCAGCGAAAACAACGCTCATCATGTCGACATCTCAAGAGGCGGGGTCTTTGGTAGAAACACTACTGATCCTGCAACGCTTAGGCATCAACATGACTAAGCTAGAATCTCGTCCTATCATGGGTAACCCTTGGGAAGAGATGTTCTATGTCGATTTAGAGGCGCATCTGGATTCAGATAATATGCAACAAGCGATAACGGAACTAACAGCCATTACTCGCCACCTTAAGGTGTTGGGTTGCTACCCAAGTGAGAACATCAAAGCGACTCAAGTTAAGTTGTCATAGCTGAAAGTGAGTATCAGCTTTTAGCTAACATAAGTATTTGGCCTACAGCAGGCCAAATACTTAAATCACCCTCTAGTCGAGTACTATTCTCGCTAAGAAAACTCACCCTAGCATGCCTGAAACACAATTCACTTGTTTCGCACATTCGGCACGCTTACTCTCTCCACTACTTGAGCCTTTCTAACAAAAACTCATTAGTGGCTTTTTTTATCAATAAAGACAAAACCTTACCCCCTTCACAGGAAATCATCGAACTACGTATAATTAATAGCGAGTAAGCATTAAGTAACATAAACTTATGCGCTTAATTTATAAATAGTGTTGTCATTAACTATGAAGCTAAGTACTAAAATCTTACTACTGATAGCCCCTGTGATACTGATCAGTACCGCGGCTTCTAGCTATATTATTTATTCGACGCAAAAAAGCAGTTTCATCAAACGCGAAGACAACGCACTTCAACTGAACATGGAAAAACTAGCCGGATACTTTCGCCAATCTCGTTCGTTCCTCAATAGCTACTCTTACACCTTGACCCAGAGTGATATGGTGAAGCGTTATTTTCTCACTGACCAAAATCTATCTCGCGATCTTGAACTGGTCAGTAACCTTCGAGAAGCCATTCATTTCCTGCAAGATGACGATGAAAGCTATACAGGTTTAGCGCTTCTTAATGGTGATCGAAAACTGCGTTATTACGCGGATAATAGCAATGACTCACGCACTCAGATTGACAGTAAGATATTGGAGTATGTTGACCTGCACTATCAAGACACCTTAGCAACATCGAGTACCAACTATATTCAAAACTCCCAAGGCGAAGGGATGTTGGTTCACTATGACAAGGTAGATAGAAAAGCGATTTTCCCAACCGTTAACAATCAACCCGACGATGTGTTCTTTGTTGTTGTCTCTGTCTCTCTCGACAAATTTAATGCGCTGAGAAAACAGATAGAGTTCGACTACCAAACCAGTTTATTCTTCACATCCATAGCGGTTTCTTTGGAAAATGATGTCACCCACTCAGTCAAGCTTGCTCCAGAACTGTACGCCACGGTCGATCCGGCGCAATTCCTATTAGAAAACAAGCTCGATTCAATTTGGAACAAGCTGAGTTTGTCGTTTGCCCTGTCTGCGTTTGTGACTGTCGCTCTGCTACTCATGCTTCTGTCTCGCACTGTGATTACTCCAATAACGCGGCTCGATCGACAGCTACAGCAAGTCGAAAAAAAACAACGTAAGAACATCGAACGCTTGGGCACTCGTGATGAGCTTGGCCGCCTATCACAGCGTTTTTATGACATGTACCAAGAGTTAGATAACACCTACCAACAGACCAAGCTCTTGGCCGAAAATGATCAGTTAACCCAAATAGCCAATAGGCATCAGTTTCAAACCTTCGTTCAGCAATCGTTGCCAAAACCGAGTTCGAATACCGAAACCTGGGTTCTCTATTTTGACTTGGACAACTTCAAGTTTGTGAACGACAAATACGGACATCAAATCGGCGACTCGATTCTGGTCTCTTTTGCTCAGCGTATTTCAGATATTTGTCGTCACTATAAAGAGGAATTCGACGCTCATTGTATGCCAGCCCGACTTTCTGGAGACGAGTTCGTTGTCTACATTAACGCTCCTAGTCACCGAGGAAATGTCGCGCATCGATTCTCGAACGATTTGCTCACTCCACTGCAAAAAGGTTTTGTCACCGAATCAGGCAGCTTTCCGATCACGGTCAGTATTGGTATTGCGACCTACCCTAATGATGGCAACTCAATCGAGAAGCTACTGTCCAACGCGGATACTGCGATGTACCAAGCCAAGCGTGCCGGTAAAAACCAATTTGCTGACTATTCACGGGATTTAGACAAAGCCATTCAGCGCCAAGCAGACATTGAACGTGCGCTTAGAGGTAAGAATTTTGATGATGAATTCAGGCTCGTTTACATGCCCTACATGGATTCTACCGGGACTGATGTTATTGGCGTTGAGGTGTTATTACGTTGGAATTCAAAGCAACTTGGTTTGGTTCCACCGGATGAGTTCATTCCAATAGCCGAACAAACCGGGCTGTTCGAACATGTTGACCGCTGGGTAATACAGAATGCGTTTGCTTCATTCCATCGACTTCAGACTCAATTTGATCACTCGATTCAATTGTCGATCAACTTATCTTCTGCTGGCATTGAAACCACTCACCTTGCGGGTTTCATTAAAGAACACGCGGAGTTAAATCGAATTCCACCAAGCCTAATCGATTTTGAAATCACTGAAACCTTTTACTCAAACTCAGAAGGCTTCCCATTGCTGAATGAGCTGTCATGCATGGGTTATCGACTGGCGATTGATGACTTTGGTTCCGGTTACACCTCTATCACTCAACTGGTGCAGTATCCAACTCAGAAAATTAAATTGGATAAAGCGTTTTTGGATACCTTAATTGAAACCGATAACCAGAACATCGTAAAACCAGTTATCGGGTTGTGTCATGCTCAGGGAAAAAAGGTCACCGCCGAAGGGATTGAAACTCAAGACATGCACCAGTGGTTACAGGATGCACAGTGCGATATGCTGCAAGGCTATTACTTTGGTAAACCCATGCCACTAGAAGAGTTGAGTGACTGGTACCGACAACATCAACTCAATCTAATCGACAACAAAAAGAATCCGACACATGAAATCTGTAATCATCGCATCGCTGAACCCAGCTAAAATAAACGCCGTTAAAAGTGCGTTCTTATCTGCTTTTCCTGATACTGAATTTGATTTCAAAGGCATCAGCGTCCCTAGTGGTGTCGCCGATCAACCGATGAGCAATGATGAAACCTATCAAGGTGCCGTGAATCGAGTTCACAACGCAACTCAAGCTCAGCCTGATGCAGACTTCTATGTTGGTCTAGAAGCGGGAATAGAAACAAACGTCACCTTTGCCTGGATGGTGATCGAAACGAATGGCCAACGTGGCGAGTCTCGTTCAGCAAGTCTGATGCTGCCACCAGCCGTGCTTGAGAAACTAGAGCATGCAAACGAGTTAGGGGATGTGATGGATGAAGTGTTTGGTACCGACAATATCAAACAGAAAGGTGGTGCCATTGGCCTACTGACACATAACCAATTGTCACGCAGTTCGGTCTATCATCAAGCTTTAATTTTGGCTCTGATCCCATTTGTGAATCCTGAACACTTTCCTATTTAGTATTTGAGGCTTCCTTAAACTTCAAAAGATTCCAAGAACAATCTTCAGAAACAAAAAACGCTAACATCCAGTTAGCGTTTTTTATCGAATTCGTATTCATACTATCGCGTGATAGCTTAATTCCATTATTACTTTAGCAATAGGTCGGCGATCACGACTTTCTCTTGCTCAGATTTGGCCTTTAGCTCATTTGAGCCTCTGGTTATCGTCGCTACGCCTACGCCCAGCATTTGACTCACCTGTCGTTGAGACATATCGCCTTTCATCAGCTCACAGAAGATATTAATTCGAGCAACCAGAGCATCTCGCTCGTCTGGTGTCATCATCATAGTCAACAACAGCTCGTGCTGATCTTTTTCGACAGCCGTCTTTACCAAGTCCATCAGTTGTTGCCAATTATCATATTCAGGTTGTGATGCCATATCTCTACACTTACTTTTAAATTCTGACTTTAAAGAGTCGCTTAACGATTGAAAGCGTTTAACACTTTATACCGAAACACTTGATGCGATCCAATGTAAAAAGGCAGTAAGTGGAAATGGTTAGCACTCACTGCCTTTATTCTTACTCAGTTTCGGGCCAAATGCCGAAGGCTTAGTATTTCGTTTTTGCCTCATGGGGCGCTAAAAACGTCCCTTTCTCACCCAAGATATCTCGATAGTAGGTCTCAAACATCAAGATATTCTGAACGTAGCCACGTGTCTCTTTGAATGGGATCATTTCGATAAATGCAAAGGCATCGAGCTTTTCATCGCTGCGTGAACGCCACTGTTTCACACGGCTAGGTCCAGCATTATAAGCCGCAAACGCAAAGATACGGTTGTCATCATATTGAGCGAGTAAACCATCTAAGTAGTGACTGCCAATCTCAATGTTTTTGCCGACATCATAAAGATCATCGCTGCCCTGATACTTAATCTTATGTTTGTTCGCTGTGTATTGCGCCGTCTTGGGCATAATTTGCATAATGCCACGCGCGCCAACTGGAGAGCGAGCTTCTGAATCCATCGCACTCTCTTGTCTTGCTAAAGACATCAAAGTGATTGGATCGAGATCGTGCTTTTCAGCGTAGAAGTTAAACCACCACTTATGAGCAACAGGGAAGCGCAGCGCAATGTTATCCCACATCTTCGCAGAGATACTCGCTGTTACGGTAAAGTGATTCCAACGCTGTGTCGCAGCGTAAGCGGCAAGCATCTCTTTTTGCTCTTTATCTGCATTGGTCAGTAACCAGCGCCATTCACTTTTCGCTGCCGCAATTTTGTCTCGGTCAATCAGTTCACCAATACGCACCAAAGAGGTGTCGAATGGCTTCACTGTTTCAGCATTGTATTTAAGTGTCGATGTTGGATATTGAACTGGCTTACCTAACTGCTTAGCCGCAGCCACACTGTAGAAATTACGCTGACCCAAGATATCTGACAGTCGCTTATTGCCTTTGTCAGTATCGCCCGTCGCGATTTCAGCTCTGCCCTGCCAATATTGCCAACGAAGCGAAGCCTGATGTTTATCATCCAAGCGCGCTATCCACTCTTTCAAACCCGTCCAATCGGCATGTTGAATTGCTAAGCGAGCACGTCGTTCCAGCAGAACTTGCTTTGATGAACTCGCGAGCATTTTGTCGCGCCACACCATTAACTCTTCAGAGTCGGTGTTGATCAGACGAAACGTTAGGTAATCAGCGAGCTCTTGAGATTTCTCTTTCGAAAACTTCTGAGCCTTGATGACATCATCAAACACCTTTTGAGCACTGCTTGATGATTTCCTTGCTAGCTTCTCGAAAGCAAACTCGGTTTGAGCTTGGTAGAATTCATTCGCTGGATGTTTTTTAGCAAACGCGAGTACATTTTCAGGCTTGTTGTACAACGCCTTCATCTGCTTCGCTTGAGCAATTGACTCATCATGATCCAATTGCTTAATCAGATAGCTCATTAACTTACCGTTACGGCCCTCGAACGCTAGCAGCATTCTATCCAGAATCAGCTCATCAGTTCTTAGCCCAGCTTGATCCCAGCTTTTAAATAAAGGGTCACAAGCGTCATCAACACCACTACCACTCAACCAAAGTTGTTTAGCTCCTTTAAAGGCAAGCTCTTGGTTACCTTGCTCGTAATGCGCTCGATAATAAATACATTGGTATTTTTCACCGACAGGCTCTTTGGTTTGAAACTCAAGGATCGTCTTCCACTGTTTTTGAGAAGCCAATGAGTCCAAATAAGGTGCGCGCATTCGATTGGAGAAAGGCAATGCCTTGTTCTCTTCAATGAAAGCATCGACCTCAGCAGGTGTGCGATCACCTAAGCCAATCAGAAAGGCCCGATAATCGGTGTAAGGTGTTAAAGGGTATGTTTGAATTTTGTTACGCAGCGCGGAGTAAGCTTTTAGATCACGGCTGTCTAAAACCTCTTGCGCTTTGTCATAAACGTCACGCTGCATTTCAAGCTCGGATGCATTGCTAGCCATAGCGACCGGAGCCAGTGAAACCGAAGACAAAATTGCCGATGCAGCCACAGCAATTTTCGTATTACCAATGCGGAAAAACATTCGCTCTTTCCTTAGTGCGTGTATGAATACGTGAAGTCTATTTACGCCCGACATCACATCAAATGTAAAGGATTTGAGTGTAAATATTATTAATATTTAACACTTCGCCTCAGAAGCCCATTAAATATAGTTTTAATGACCAATGTGACAATAATAGGTAAGGATTAGTTCAAGAGTGGCTTTTCTGCCCTAGGAGTAACATCTTTGAGGATATTGGTATAAAATAGCAGACAATTTTGAACAATAATTAGGATCGATCGGCAATGGCTGAATACGTATATACCATGTCTCGGGTGAGCAAAACTGTTCCACCTAAGCGTCAAATTCTTAAAGACATTTCTCTTAGCTTTTTTCCTGGCGCTAAAATCGGTGTTTTGGGTCTAAATGGTTCAGGTAAATCTACCCTACTACGTATCATGGCTGGTATTGATACTGATATTGATGGTGAAGCACGTGCACAACAAGGCCTTAAAGTAGGTTATCTACCACAAGAGCCTGTGCTAGACGAATCAAAAACTGTTCGTGAAATCGTAGAAGAAGCGGTTTCTGACGTTGCTGACGCACTTAAGCGTATTGATGCGGTTTACGCAGCTTACGCAGAACCAGATGCAGACTTCGATGCACTGGCAAAAGAGCAAGGCGAACTAGAAGCTCTGATTCAAGCAAAAGACGGTCACAACTTAGAGACTGCTCTAGAGCGTGCTGCTGATGCACTTCGTCTTCCTGAGTGGGATGCGAAAATTGAATTCCTATCAGGTGGTGAGCGTCGTCGTGTTGCTATCTGTCGTCTACTTCTTGAAAAGCCAGACATGCTGCTTCTTGATGAACCAACCAACCACTTGGATGCAGAATCAGTAGCATGGCTTGAGCACTTCCTTGTTGATTACAGTGGTACTGTTGTGGCGATTACCCACGACCGTTACTTCCTAGACAACGCAGCTGGCTGGATTCTAGAACTTGACCGTGGTGAAGGTATCCCATGGGAAGGTAACTACACGTCTTGGCTAGAGCAAAAAGACGAGCGTCTTAAGCAAGAAAAAGCGGGCGAAAGCGCACGTCAAAAGACAATCGAGAAAGAACTTGAATGGGTTCGTCAAAACCCTAAAGGCCGTCAAGCTAAGTCTAAAGCTCGTATGGCTCGTTTTGAAGAATTGACAACTGGCCAATACCAGAAGCGTAACGAAACTAACGAACTGTTTATCCCGCCAGGTGAGCGTCTAGGTGACAAAGTTCTTGAAGTGAACAACCTAACTAAATCGTTTGGTGATCGCGTTCTTATCGACGACTTATCGTTCAGCATGCCTAAGGGTGCAATCGTCGGTATCGTTGGTGCCAACGGTGCAGGTAAATCAACACTATTCAAGATGCTAAGCGGTGCAGAACAGCCAGATTCAGGTACAGTTGAACTAGGCGAAACCGTTAAGCTTGCTTCTGTTGATCAGTTCCGTGACAGCATGGACGACACTAAGACAGTATTCCAAGAGATCTCTGAAGGCGCTGATATCATTAAGATCAACAACTTCGAAATCCCTGCGCGTGCTTACTGTTCTCGTTTCAACTTTAAAGGCAACGACCAACAGAAGATCATCGGTGAGCTTTCTGGTGGTGAACGTAACCGTGTTCACTTAGCGAAACTGCTAAAAGCGGGCGGTAACGTACTGCTACTCGATGAGCCTACCAACGACCTTGACGTTGAAACGCTACGTGCTCTTGAAGAAGCACTGCTTGAATTCCCGGGCTGTGCAATGGTTATCTCGCATGACCGTTGGTTCCTTGACCGTATTGCGACCCATATCTTAGACTACCGTGATGAAGGTCAAGTTAACTTCTACGAAGGTAACTATACTGAGTACACTGAGTGGCTTAAGCAGACTCTAGGCGCACAAGCGGCAGAGCCGCACCGTATCAAGTACAAGCGTATAGCTAAGTAAATAAGCTTGTATTTTGAACAAAGGCCGCGATAATAGCGGCCTTTGATATATCTGGCTTACGTGTAATGCATCGATATAGAGAGATTACTTATGGTTGAAAGACGTCAATTTTCACGAGTTATTTATCAAGTCCCGACTGAGATCTCACAAGGACAAGTAAAGGTATCAGGCTCAGTGCAAGACTTATCACTCCATGGTTTACTCATTCAATGCAATGAATCAAAACAACTTAGCCATGATGTCCCTGTTCAAGTGAGCTTTAAACTCGAAAACAGTGATATCAATATTCAGTTAGAAGCAACGATAGTCTCTACCATCAATACCTCAATGCGTTTACGCATAGAGCATTTAGATATTGATAGTATCAGCCACCTTAAGCGCCTTGTTGAGCTTAATGTTGGTGACGATGACCTGCTTTATAGAGAGATTGAACACCTTACCGACTTAGGTAAGGAATAATATCTCCATTACCCTTTTTCTATTAGAAGCATTTAGTTAATACAGAACCATGTCTAAAAAAGTGTCCATTACTATTCCCTCTAGTCAGGGGGAACAGACGTTTTACTTCGGCCGTAAAGCCGTGCTCATTTGCACTACTGCCATTTTTTCAGTACCGCTATTGATTGGCGGAGCGGCGTACATGCACTTCGAGAGTAAACAAGAACTCGCACTGCAAGCGGGTGATGCCCAACAGTTGATTGAAACACTGATTGTTGAAAAAGAACAAACAGAATTTCTTTATGCTGAGCAAGTAGAAACCAACCATTCGCTATCGCAAACACTGACCGAGAAAGAAGGCACGATTCAGCTACTTGGTAAGCGTGTATTCGATGTGGAATCAGTACTGGGTCTTGCTGATGAAGATCTGCTTACCGATGATATTTCTTTAGAAGATCGCATTGATGCGGCTGCAGTCGATTCAGCAGTAAGAGCCACAATGTTCCGCTTGATTCCAAACGACAGTCCGATGGCTTATCAACGTATATCTTCTTCTTATGGTAGCCGCACTAACCCTATTTCAGGGAAACGCCATGTACATACTGGTATCGATCTAACGTGTAAGCGTGGTGAAGATATTGTCGCGCCCGCAGATGGAGTCATTGAAACGGTACGCCCAAGTAAAAAAGGCTTCGGCAACTTTATTACTATGCGTCACTCGTTTGGTTTCATGAGTTCTTATGCGCACCTACAGAAGTTCAAGGTACGTAGCGGTCAGTTTGTCAGTAAAGGTGATGTGATTGCGAGCTGTGGTAACTCAGGTAACTCAACTGGGCCACATCTGCATTATGAAGTACGCTTCCTTGGTCGCTCATTGAACCCTCAATACTTGATGGATTGGACACCAGAAAACTTCAATTACGTGTTTGAGAAAGAGAAAAAGGTGAAATGGGGCCCACTCGTTCAGCTGATTGATAACGTGGTTCGCTTGCAGATCAACCTAACTAACGTGCCTTACATCAGTTCAACTATCGACACAGTATCCAGCGATGATAACCGAGTATCGAACGAGAATAACAAAGAGCCTATCGTGACTAACTAGGTTTGTTCGTTTGGCCCATAATGATCCAAATGCATTTCGCCTACTATAGGCCAGATGCAATATCGGCATTCAACACAAACAAAAAGAGCGACCAAATGGTCGCTCTTTTTTATTTTTCAAACCACACTATTAACCGCGATGAATCGAGTCATGTGCTTGTTTTAACAGGCTTTGGCTCTCTTGTAAAAATTGTTGTGAGTAGTCACCAAACCAATCACTCACTTGGTTGAAGCTCTCAACAAACTTAGCCTTATCTTTGCCATCTAGGATTTCTAACGCTTCTCCGAAACAGCTATGGAAGCGTCGAATCATCTCTATATTCTCATCCGAAGACAGAATGATATCACCGTACAAGTTCGGGTCTTGAGCAAATAGACGACCAACCATCGCAATCTCAAGTCGGTAGATTGGTGAGCTTAGCTTCAGAAGCTGATCAATATTCGGGTTCTCTTTACTCAGGTGTAAGCCGTAAGCAAAAGAGGTGAAGTGACGAAGTGCTTGAATCAAGGTCATGCCGTGATCGTGTTCAGCTGCATCCATCTGGCAAAGGCTCGCGCCCCAAATACCAAATTGATTCAGTAGCCATTGGTAGCTCTCAGAACCACGACCATCACTGTAAACAATCACCTGCTTAGCAAGGCTTGGAACATCAGGACCAAACATTGGGTGCAATCCAACCACTGGGCCTTGGTGCATGTTCATCATTGCTTGCAGCGGTTTAGATTTAATTGACGTCAAATCACATAGAATACAATCACTTGGTAGATTACCTAGCTTCGCAATCACACCTTCGGTTAAGTGAATTGGAACAGTCACAACCACAAGTCCTGCATTATCCAAGATTTCATCGGCTGTATCCCAATCTTGGCTGCCAAGGACTTTCACTTCGTAGCCAGACAGTTTGAACATACGACCAAACAAGCCACCAAGTTGACCATTGCCACCAACGATCACCACTGAACGTAACTCTGGGTTAAGACACTTAAAGCCAGAATCTTTCTCACTGGCATAAGACTCACGCATAGTACGACGCAAAATATCTTCGATTAACTGTGGTGGAACCCCTATTTTCTCGGCTTCTTGACGACGAGATGCCAGCATCGCAGCTTCACGTTCTGGTACATAAATAGGTAAACCATGTTCACTTTTTACTTCGCCTACTTTCTCTACTAGAGCAAGGCGTTGAGCCAGTAAATCCAACATTTGTTTATCGACAGCATCGATTTGGTCGCGTAATTCGTTCAGTTCAACGGCCATTTTATTCCTTACTAATCTATAAGCCCGTGCCAATCTATCATCCCACAATCACGTAGGTTCGCTAGCAACAGATCTTAAAATGCCCCATTAGATGAGGCACTTAAATTTAAACTCTGACTAACCTTTCAAGCGGTTCTCTAAGAACGGGACTAATTCCGTATGTGCATGTTTTAATAGTGCCTCAGTTGAATCCCAATTGATACACGCGTCGGTAATAGAAACGCCGTATTTCATCTCATTGAGAGGTATATCCGAAGATTGATTTCCTTCGTTAATATGGCTTTCAATCATCAGGCCGATAATCGACTTGTTGCCTTCACGAATTTGGTGAATCACATCTTCTGCAACTAAAGGTTGGCGACGGAAATCTTTACGAGAGTTCGCGTGGCTACAGTCGACCATTAGCGCGGCCTCTAAGCCAGATTTACCCAGCTCTTGCTCACATTCGTGTACCGATACTGAATCGTAGTTCGTCTGCTTACCGCCACGTAAAATCACGTGACCATTTGGGTTACCTTGCGTTGTTAGTAGTGCAACTTGACCTTCGCGGCTGATACCCATGAAACGGTGGCTAGAAGAAGCCGCCTGCATTGCATTGATTGCAGTGCCTAGGTTGCCATCGGTACCGTTTTTAAAACCGATTGGCATTGAAAGACCACTTGCCATCTCACGGTGAGTTTGAGATTCAGTCGTACGTGCGCCAATTGCCGCCCAGCTGAAGGTATCTGCTAGGTATTGCGGGCTGATTGGATCTAATGCTTCAGTCGCCAATGGAATTTCCATCTCAGCGAGTTCAACAAGTAGCTCACGACCCACATGCAGACCATGCTCAATATCGAAAGTGCCGTCTAGATGCGGGTCATTGATCAAACCTTTCCAACCTACAGTGGTACGAGGTTTCTCAAAGTAAACACGCATAACAATATACAGTTGATCGCTAAGTTGCTCAGATAAGGCTTTAAGGCGTTTCGCGTACTCTTTCGCAGCTTCAATGTCATGGATAGAACATGGGCCACATACAACAAGCATGCGATGATCTTTCTTATGAATGATGTTTGCGATAGTTTGACGAGACTCTTGAATGAAACGACGAGCATTATCACTCAAAGGCAGTTTTGCTTTTAACTCCTCAGGAGTAATCAGTACCTGTTCGTCGATGATATTGACATTGCTTAATTCACTTTTCTGCATAACTCAACCTGTATATTTATTTTTACACCCAACATTTCCATTTGGGCTAACAATCTTTAAAAACACAATAACAGCTAAAAAAACGATTGCAAGTGTAAACAATAAAAAACATTACTGTAAATTTTATATTACACATTGAATTTAGTTCACTCTAAGAGATAAATAGGTTTAAACCATGGATCACACATACAAAAAAGGCGATATTTATCATATCGCCTTATCTAAAATTATTATGTGTTTATTTATCACTCACTGCCTAGCATTCGCTTAATCGTCTCTGAGGTCTCTTTCCACCTAGCATCCGAGTGAAGTGTCGACAAATCAAAGCTGTGTTTTTTAAGCAATGAGTTGGCTAAAGGCACCTCTTGAATCGCTAAGTTATCCAGAGCTTCAATTTGTGCATCTCGTTTATTACACATCAACACCATGTCACAACCTGCATTCAAGGCCGCTTTCGCTCTGTCGGCTGGTCCACCCATAATGGCAGCGCCTTCCATCGTTAAATCGTCAGAGAATACCAAGCCTTTAAACCCAAGCTGCTGCTTCAATACTTTCTGTAGCCAATACTGTGAACCACTCGCAGGTTGATCATCATAGTGAGAGAAAACCACGTGAGCTGGCATCATGGCATCCAATATTCCAGCTTCAATTTGCGCCTTGAAGATTGCCATATCGGTTTCGAAGATGTCGTCTCTAGGGTCATATGGCGTCTCTAAGTGTGAGTCAGCAATCACGCCACCATGTCCAGGGAAGTGCTTGCCTGTCGTCGCCATGCCAACCGACTTCATGCCTTTGATGAAAGCGCTGCTATGACGAACAATGGTATCAATATCTTCACCAAACGCTCGGCTACCAATCGCTTTACACTCGTGGCCTTTGTCTAATACTGGCGCAAAGCTCAGATCGATATCATGGGCAATCAATTCTGCCGCCATCAACCAACCCGCTTGTTCTGCTAACTGTTCGCCATTATTCTTAGTCGCGAATTCTTGAGCAGCTGGGATAATTGAAAAGCCATCGCGGAAGCGCTGAACTCGGCCACCTTCTTGATCGACACCAATCAAAATAGGACGTTTCGCTACCTTGCGAATTTCTTTGTTTAACGCCGATAACTGTTTGCTATCGTGGTAGTTTCGAGCAAATAAGATGAGACCACCAACAGTTGGGTGCTCTAAAATCTCTCTGTCTTCAGCGGTCAGCTCGTAGCCTGCAACATCAACCCACAACGGTCCCATATTTATCCCTTATTAAACCTAATTTCATAAACTTCCCGAGATTATTCTCTTTAAATTTGCTTTACAATGTTTTTAAACCAATCTGTGGAAGACTTTAAGAATGCAGTGCAAGAGCTTAGAAATGGATCATAAAGAACTGTATATCGGTGTGATGTCAGGGACGAGCATGGACGGTGTTGATACTGCCTTAGTGTCGATTGAAGATACGCGCATCACATTGCTAGCTCATGATGAGTTCCCAATGCCTGACGACCTAAAAGCGCGTTTGCTTGAAGTTTGTATTGGTCAAAAAACCGATTTGATTTCCATTGGCGAACTCGACCACCAGCTTGGCCACCTGTTTGCTGATGCGGTTCTGCAACTTCTCGAAAAGTCAGGTACACCTGCATCTTCTGTGACTGCGATTGGTAATCATGGTCAAACGGTATTCCACCAGCCAAGCGGCGAATCTCCATTTACCATGCAGTTGGGTGATGCCAACATCATTACCGCTAAAACACAGATTCAAACGGTTGCCGATTTCAGGCGTAAAGACATGGCATTAGGCGGACAAGGTGCGCCATTAGTCCCTGCCTTCCACCATACAATTTTCCAGCCGCAAGACAGCTCAGTTGTAGTGTTGAATATTGGTGGTATCTCGAATATTTCAGTGCTGCGCCCAAATCAGCCAACACTTGGTTATGATACTGGTCCGGGCAATATGTTGATGGACGCTTGGGTTGATAAACACACGGGTGAGAAGTTTGACCGTGATGCGCAATTTGCGCTTAAAGGTCAACTCAATCAAGCTTTACTCGAACAGTTGTTAAATGAGTCTTATCTATCTCAAATGCCACCGAAAAGTACTGGTAGAGAACTATTCAACCTACCTTGGCTAGAGCAACAATTAACAGAATTTAAAGATCTTGCAGTAGAAGATGTTCAGCGCACGCTTTGTGAATACACCGCATTGACGATAGCCAATGAAGTGGAGACTTATCGCTTGGGTAACCAGCCTGCACTGTATGTGTGTGGCGGTGGTACAAGAAACCCATTGTTGATGAAGAGACTGTCTGAATTGCTTCCAAGTTGGGAGGTTGACTCAACCACCAGTAAAGGCGTGGATGCCGATTACATGGAAGCAATGGCCTTTGCGTGGCTTGCTCAGCGTCATGTTCATAAACTGCCAAGCAATTTACCAGAAGTGACTGGCGCAAGCAGAGCGGCCTCTCTAGGCGTTCTCTATCGAGCTGACTAAACAACTTTAGAACCATCATTTTAGAATCACCATTTAAGGATCATTATGAGTAACGACGCTCTCATATCAGCGCTCTCGCACCTCGTTTCGGAGGGGAGAAACCCTGACACTATGGATATTGATCTGCTCACCTCTCTCGAAGTGGTTGAAAAGATTAACCAACAAGACAAACAAGTCCCACTGGCGATTGAAGCGGAACTGCCACAGATCGCGAAAGCGGTCGATAAAATTGCTCATGCCTTTCAAAACGGTGGTCGACTGATTTATATGGGCGCAGGCACCAGTGGTCGATTAGGTGTGTTAGACGCCTCAGAATGCCCACCGACTTTCGGTGTTTCGGACAAAATGGTTATCGGCTTAATTGCAGGCGGACCAGAGGCGATTTTAAAAGCCAAAGAAGGTGCAGAAGACTCGCTAACTCTCGGCATTGAAGATCTGAAAGCGATTCAGTTTTCAGAAAATGATGTCGTGGTAGGTATTGCTGCGAGCGGTCGCACACCTTACGTGATTGGTGCACTCAACTATGCCAATCAGCTTGGCGCAGTAACGGTTGCATTATCTTGTAACCCTGACTCTCCAATTGCTGAAATCGCTCAAATCGCAATTAGCCCGGTGGTTGGCCCAGAAGCATTGACTGGTTCAACACGACTCAAATCAGGTACAGCACAAAAGCTGGTGCTTAATATGCTGACCACTGCCAGCATGATTCGCATTGGTAAGAGCTACCAAAACCTTATGGTCGACGTAAAAGCGACCAATGAAAAGTTGGTTGCCCGCGCCGCTCGTATCGTTATCCAAGCAACGGAGTGCGATAAAGCACTGGCGGTGTCGACACTTAAAGCGACTGATTACGATGTGAAGTTATCTATTTTGATGATTCTAACAGGGCTAGATTTAGAGTTAGCCAAGGCTCAGCTTGATAAGCAAAATGGCTTCTTGAGAAAAGCCGTCGAGAATAATCAGTAATCTTAATTTGGCTTGTAGCTTCTCATTTAGACAGCTACTTCAACGACATACAAAAAGACCAGCACACACGCGGTACTGGTCTTTTTTTTAGTTTTAATTTTTTATGGCTAGCTTGGGCTTAATAGTCGTTTGAGAACTCGTCCCAGCCGCGTTGCCATTCCATACGGAAACGTTGAGCGTCTTCCGTACCAGAACACACGCCTTCATACACCTGACCAGATAAACCAATCTGATAAGCATGGTTCGGATTACAATATTCAGTCACACCTAGGTGATAACCTTCTGTGTAACTCGCTTGATCGACTGCGCCAAGCTCAGTCATCTCTGAATACGAACGCTGAGTGTGGCCTTTGATACCATCACGATAGCCAATCTCTTGCCAATTGCCTTCAGCTGCTAAATCTTGAACATTGGCGCTGCATCCTGCAAGGCTAAATGCCACGGCGAATAGTACGATTATTTTTTTCATTTCAATCCTTTATATTGTTACTTCACCACTTTCTGACGAAGCGCTGCCTTTGTGGTGATTCTCCGCTGAACGCCTATCGATGTCCACTTATTGTCTAATGTTCGCCACTTTAGGTTCATTCCGACCACTCAGAATCAATAGTCGCCGTTAAGCCAACTCAAACAACCTCTCTATAGAGCTAATAGGCCTCTCGATAGAAATATCGGCCACTCAGCACAGTGAACAAACCACTAAATCAGTTATAACACCACTTAATTGACTATTCGACCACTCACTCTCATAGCGGAAGTTTCTTTTCATACTCTTCTTTAATATACACCCTGACTTAATTAATACATTCAGGGATAACAAATTATGATGTGGTTTCTTACCTGTGTTGCAGCACTCATTGGTGGCTACTTTATTTACGGTGCCTTTATCGAGAAGATTTTCGGTATCAATGAAAAGCGTCAAACACCCGCTCACACTAAGCAAGATGGCGTGGACTACGTTCCAATGTCGACACCAAAGGTTTACCTAGTTCAACTGCTTAACATTGCAGGTGTCGGTCCAATCTTCGGACCTATCATGGGTGCCCTTTACGGCCCAGCAGCGATGCTTTGGATCGTGCTAGGTTGTATCTTCGCAGGTGCAGTACACGATTACTTCTCAGGTATGTTATCTATCCGTAATGGTGGTGCTTCGGTTCCAACCATCACTGGACGTTACCTAGGCAATGGCGCAAAACACTTTATGAACATCTTTGCCATTGTTCTACTGCTTCTAGTTGGTGTGGTATTTGTTTCTGCTCCTGCAGGCATGATCACTAACCTAGTGAACGACCAAACTGATTTCGCGATGTCTGCAACAACCATGGTTGTTATCATCTTTGCTTACTACATCATCGCAACGATTGTCCCTGTCGATAAAATCATTGGTCGTTTCTACCCACTGTTCGGTGCACTACTTATCTTCATGTCTGTTGGCCTAATCACTGCGATTGGTCTATCTGACGAGCACCAAATCATGGGTGGCTTCGAGATAAAAGACATGTTCACCAACATGAACCCGAATGACCTACCACTTTGGCCTGCTCTATTCATCACTATCGCTTGTGGTGCAATCTCTGGCTTCCACGCAACTCAGTCACCACTGATGGCGCGTTGTATGGAAAACGAGAAGAACGGTCGCTTCGTATTCTATGGTGCAATGATTGGTGAAGGCATCATCGCTCTAATCTGGTGTGCACTTGCTCTTTCATTCTTCGGTTCAGTTGAGTCTCTATCAGACGCAATTGCAAACGGCGGCCCAGGTAACGTGGTATACAGCGCTTCATTTGGTCTACTGGGTGTATTCGGCGGTATCCTTGCTTTCCTTGGCGTGGTTATCCTACCAATCACTTCTGGTGACACAGCATTCCGTTCAAGCCGTCTTATCCTTGCTGAATACTTCAACATGGAACAGAAAACACTGCGTAACCGCCTACTGATGGCTCTGCCACTGTTCGTTATCGGTGGCATCCTGACTCAAGTTGATTTCGGTATCATCTGGCGCTACTTCGGTTTTGCTAACCAATCAACAGCTGTAATGATGTTATGGACAGCTTCGGCTTACCTACTTCGTCACAATAAACTGCACTGGGTAACTACGGTTCCAGCTGTGTTCATGACATCTGTATGTATCACATTCATCCTGAACAACAGCCAACTAGGCTTCGGTCTACCAATGCAAATCTCGACCATCATTGGTGTGGTGAGTGCACTTGGTATTGCGGCTTACGTTATCAAGATTTCAAAAGGCAAAGGTGATATCGACCTTGCTGATGAAGAAGAAAAAGAAGCAAAAGGCGTCACCAAAACCGCCTAGTTCTTTAAGGCTCTTGGGAACAAGAGACCAATCTTCAGAGAAAGAGACAAAAGAACAGCCAAACACAACTTCGCTTGCTCCCGTAATCACTCAGTGATTCGTGGAATCTAAGACTAAAGCCCGTCCACTGTGATGGGCTTTAGTGTTTTCAGGCGTTAGTGCTTTCGACTCTGGGAAGCGAATATAACCTACGAAAACACAAGCAAAGCTACCGTTACCAAGCAATGAGCTTTACACTTAACAAGCGTCTCAATAGGTGAAAATATGGAACTCATTCTCTCTCTGCTGCAACAAACCTGCGTCTACTTAGTGATTGCTTACATGCTGAGTAAAACCCCACTGATTCTCCCTTTGTTGAGCATCTCATCTCGCTTAAGCCATAAGATCAGCTGCTACGTTCTGTTTTCCCTGTTCTGCATTATGGGTACCTATTTCGGACTGCAGATCAATGATGCCATCGCCAACACGCGTGCGATGGGTGCGGTAATGGGAGGTCTGTTTGGCGGCCCTGTCGTTGGCTTTGCCGTCGGCTTTACTGGTGGAATTCACCGTTACTCATTAGGCGGCTTCACAGACTTGGCTTGTGCGATTTCAACCACAGCAGAAGGCTTGATTGGCGGCCTGTTACACGTTTATCTCGTGAGAAAGAACAAAGCCAGCCAACTGTTTAATCCGTTAGTGGTTTTCTCGGTAACCCTGTTTGCAGAGATCATTCAGATGCTGATTCTGCTGGCGGTCGCAAAACCCTTCGAACAATCCTATGCTCTGGTCTCCGATATTGCGGCGCCAATGATCATCGCTAACTCGGTCGGTGCAGCACTGTTCATGAGCATCATCCAAGACAGAAAAACCATCTTCGAAAAGTACTCGGCTACCTTCTCACGCCGCGCACTGACCATTGCCGAACGTTCGGTGGGTATTTTGCATGGTGGGTTCAATTCCGATAACGCACAAAAAATCGTACGTATCGTTTATGAAGAGACCAACGTAGGGGCGGTAGCGATTACCGACCGAGAGAAAATCCTCGCGTTCGTTGGTATTGGTGATGAACACCATATTCCGAACACCCCGATTTCATCGCAAAGCACGCTCACTTCGATGGAACAGAACGACATCATCTACCTTGATGGCAAAGAGAACCCATACCAATGCTCCTTGTCGCAGGATTGTAAATTGGGTTCTGCGTTGATTATTCCATTGCGCGCGGGTAACGAAGTGGTCGGCACTATCAAGCTCTATGAGCCAAAGCTGAAACTATTCTCAACTATCAATATGTCGATGGGTGAAGGTATCGCTCAACTATTATCGAGCCAGATCCTATTTAGCAACTACCAGCAGCAGCAAACGCTACTGACACAAGCAGAAATCAAACTGCTGCACGCTCAAGTGAACCCGCACTTCTTGTTCAATGCGCTTAATACTATCAGCGCAGTAACACGTCGTGACCCAGATAAAGCTCGAGAGTTGATTCAACACCTGTCTCACTTCTTTAGAAGCAACCTAAAGCAGAACATCAACACCGTGAAGCTCAAAGACGAACTGGCACACGTCAACGCTTACCTGACCATAGAGAAAGCACGCTTTACCGATCGACTAGAAGTGGAATGGGATATCGACCCGCAGTTATATGAATCTCAATTGCCGAGCTTTACCCTGCAACCGCTGGTAGAAAACGCCATCAAACATGGGATATCTAATATGTTGGAAGGCGGTAAAGTAAAGATCTCTAGCGAGGCTTTCGAGGGTGGGTTCAAGTTAACCGTTGAAGACAATGCAGGTAATTATCAGAAGCCATCTCAAGATCATGTAGGATTAGGGATGGAAATTGTTGATAAACGACTCACTAATTTCTTTGGACAAGATTCAGCACTAAAAATAGAATCTCAACCACAGCAATTTACTCGAATGAGTTTTATCATACCTATACTCAAATAATGGTATTTTCGGAGACGGATCGCTCCGAGTTGAAACATTTAGAAGCAGACATTTAAAAGATAAGCGTGAACCAAGCAGGGATAGAACCAAGATGAAGATTGTAGGATGTTAAAGGCACTAGTTATCGATGATGAGCTTTTTGCTCGCGAAGAGCTGATTGAGCTGCTGACCGAAACCGGAGAAGTGGAAGTCATTGGCCAAGCGAGTAATGCAATTGAAGGGCTAAAGCAAATCAACCTTCTCAAGCCTGACGTGGTGTATTTGGACATTCAAATGCCTCAGGTTACTGGGATTGAATTGCTGAGCATGCTTGACCCGGAAACCATGCCTTATGTGGTGTTTGTGACCGCCTACGATCAATATGCGATTCAAGCCTTTGAAGACAATGCCTTTGACTACCTACTCAAACCCGTCGAACCTTGTCGATTAAACAAGAGTGTTTGCCGTCTGAATAAGGTCATCAAGCAGAATCAGAAAGCGCCAGCACAAGACATCTCTGCGATTGCTCCCTGCCACTTAGAGCAGATTCCGTGTATTGGTCATAACCGCATTGTGATCATGGCAAGCCAAACGGTTGAATGCGCCTATTCTGATATCAGTGGCGTGCATGTTCGTAGCTCATCACAAACAGCAACCTCACAGTTAACACTAAAGATCTTGGAAGAAAAAACCGATTTGATCCGCTGTCATCGCCAATATTTGATCAACATAAAATCGATCCAAGAGATCAAACTGCTAGAGAATGGATTAGCGGAGATCATTACCCTGACTGGCTTTGAAGTGCCTGTCAGTCGACGCTACTTAAAGACTTTAAAAGAGCAACTCGGTCTCCAATAACGCGTTAGAAGTTCGACGCCTAGTTCCAAAGCACGATCAAAAAAGCCAACGTATCAACGTTGGCTTTCTGCTGTTTACAAATCAATAGTGTTTGCAAATCGATAGTGTTACGCATCGATCTTGTCACCAATCAATAGAGATTAGTCGACTTGCTTAATCTGTAGCTCTTTTGGTACTTCAAAGAACATGTTCTCTTCACGACCTTGAATCTCTTCAACGTCAGTCGCACCTAGCTCACGAATACGATCTAGAATTTGGTTTACCAGCTCTTCAGGAGCAGAAGCACCGGCTGTTACACCGATTTTCTTTTTCCCTTCAACCCACTCGGTTTGAATGTCTTCAGGACAGTCAGTTAGGTAGCCTGGTGTGCCTAGTTTCTCAGCTAGCTCTTTTAGACGAGTTGAATTCGATGAGTTCTTAGAACCAACAACAATCACTACATCAACGTCATTCGCCATCTCACGCACGGCATCTTGACGGTTTTGAGTCGCATAACAGATGTCGTCTTTACGAGGGCCTTGAATCTCAGGGAATACACGACGCAACTCTTCAATTACATCTGCCGTTTCATCAACAGACAAGGTAGTTTGGCTAACATAGTGCAGGTTACTCGGATCGTTCACCACTAGATTCTGTACGTCCTCTGGTCTTTCAACCAAGTACATACCACCAGTTTGGCTCGCGTACTGACCCATAGTGCCTTCCACTTCAGGGTGACCCGCGTGGCCAATCAGTACTACTTCCATATGTTTGCGGCTCGCACGAGCAACCTCCATATGAACTTTAGTCACCAAAGGACACGTCGCATCAAATACCGTTAACTCACGCTCTTTCGCTTCTTTACGAACCGCTTGAGAAACACCGTGAGCCGAAAAGATCACGATGTTGTCGTCTGGCACCTCACTCAGTTCTTCGACAAAAATAGCACCACGCTGCTTGAGCCCCTCAACAACAAAGCGGTTGTGTACCACTTCATGGCGAACATAGATCGGTGGCTGATACATTTCGAGTGCACGCTCTACGATGCTGATCGCACGATCGACACCGGCACAAAAGCCACGAGGGTTAGCTAACATTATTTTCATTTCATTGCTCATCATTTACCGCGGTACTAAGGTTGCTTCTATAGAGTTCGCCGTCAGCGAGGTTCGCATTCTACAGTGAAGCGTCTAGACAGTGAAGCTCTGGGTGAGATCACAGCTGTAAGGCTATCTTATTCTAGCGTGAAGACAGCTATTCTAACGTTAAGAGAGTTATTCTACCGTTAAGATATTGACGTCAAAGCTAACGTCT
Organism: Vibrio sp. 10N.222.52.B7; assembly: GCF_041474275.1. Lineage (NCBI taxonomy): Bacteria > Pseudomonadati > Pseudomonadota > Gammaproteobacteria > Vibrionales > Vibrionaceae > Vibrio > Vibrio sp. 10N.222.52.B7. The sequence continues at coordinate 30,862 of NZ_JBFRTU010000004.1, forward strand.
TGACCAGCGAGTGGGTGATTAAAATCAACCGTCACTGAATCACCTGCGATCTCAGTAATAATACCTGGAATTTCCATACCGTCAGGACCTGAAAATGCCATGATAGTGCCCACTTCAACTTCAGAGTCGCCAACAAACTTAGCACGATCCATATAGTGAATATGATCTGGGTTTGGCATACCAAACGCGTCTTCCGCCTTCAGTTCGATAGACTTTTCAGTGCCGGCTTCAAGTCCAAGTAAGCACGCTTCAAAGTTCTCACTTAGGCTGCCATCACCCATGACGAACTTCGCTGGTTTGCCCATGTTCTCCGTACTATCGGCAACTGAACCATCCTTCATTTTAATCGTAAAATGTAGAGTTACTGCTGAATCATTTTTAATTGCTGCCACGTTACTTTCCTTAGACTTCTTTATTATTTGAGGATGCGCTGTGCTTTGCTTCCTTGTTGACTGAAGCATAAAAAAAAGCGCCGTCGGAATCAACCGACAGCGCTTAGGGCTATTCTATTCTGTGAGTCATAGACTGACTTTGAAGCAAGCTATTTGCTTTCGTCTTTCTTACGGAAACCATCTAAGATGATCATCGCAGCACCGATACAGATTCCCATATCCGCTAAGTTAAATGCAGGCCAGTGGTAAGTGCCCCAGTAGAAGTCTAAGTAATCGACAACAAAGCCATGTACGACTCGGTCAAACACATTACCTACTGCACCACCAATGATGATCGCATAAGCAATGTTATTCCACTTCTCTGTTGCTGGTAGTTTGCTCATCCAGTACGTCAGCATACCTGTTACCGCAAATGCGATACCCGTAAATAACCAACGCTGCCAACCACTTTGATCACTCAAGAAGCTAAACGCTGCACCGTAGTTATGCACGTACAAAAAGTTAAAGAATGGCAGCACCTCAATACGGTTTGCCCAACCATAACCCATATTGTCCATGACAAAGAGTTTAATGCCGATATCAGCCAAGAAGACCAATAGAGCCAGCCATAACCAACGTACACCAGATTGTTTTAACGAAACTTCACTCATTTCTATTCCTAGTATTTACGAAGTTGGTATTCATTGTTAGTCACCTTACGTGACCTTGATTACCAACTTGGTTAAACACATTTCCTATAACTAAAAATAACCCCAGTTGATACTGGGGCTATGATTTTTACAAAAAGTTCAGTCTTTCTCTGAGTCGTTATGCGAACTTACGCACTTCGCCTTCACCGTCGATGTTCGACACACAACGACCACAAACTTTCTCGTGACCTTCGATAGTGCCTACATCTGGAGTGTGGTGCCAGCAACGGTCACACTTCTCAGCTTCAGTAGCCGCAACTTCAACGAATAGACCAGCAACGTCTGTCGCTTGCGCTGCATCAGACTTCTCGCTCAGTGGCTTAACAACAGCTGCAGAGGTGATAAGTACGAAACGTAGCTCATCTTCTAGCTTGTTGATTTTAGCCGCTAGTGCATCGTCAGCGTATAGAGTAACTTCAGCTTGCAGTGCACCACCGATCGTTTTCTCTTTACGAGCATCTTCAAGAAGCTTGTTCACTGCGCCACGAACAGACTGAATTTCAGTCCAGAATTCGTTGCTTAGCTCTTCGCCTTCTGCAAGACCAAATAGACCTTCGAACCACTCACCAGTGAATACGAACTTGTCACGTTGACCAGGCATCTCGTTCCAGATTTCATCTGCAGTGAACGACATGATAGGTGCCATCCAACGAACTAGAGCTTCTACGATGTAGTAAAGCGCAGTCTGACAGCTACGTTGAGCATGACTGCCCTGCTTCGCTGTGTACTGACGGTCTTTAATTACGTCTAGGTAGAAAGAACCCATTTCGATAGAACAGAACTGCATTAGACGCTGAGTCACACCGTGAGTGTTGTACTCGCCGTATGCTTTAACAATCTCTTCTTGTGCAGCTTGAGCACGGCCAACAGCCCAGCGATCAAGTGCAACCATCTCTTCAGCAGGAACTAGGTCAGTTTCAGGGTTGAAACCGTTCAAGTTCGCTAGGAAGAAACGAGCCGTGTTACGAATACGACGGTAAGCATCCGCTGAACGCTTCAGGATTTCATCAGAAACCGCAACTTCACCCGTGTAGTCTGTAGAAGCAACCCATAGACGCAGGATATCTGCACCTAGCTTGTTGGTTACGTCTTTAGGAGCAACAACGTTACCGATAGATTTAGACATCTTACGGCCGTTACCATCCACTACGAAACCGTGCGTTAGTACTTGCTTGTACGGTGCTTCGTCTTTCATCGCGATAGATGAAATTAGAGAAGACTGGAACCAGCCACGGTGTTGGTCTGAACCTTCAAGGTAAAGATCAGCACTGTGAGTGCGCTCTTCGTTCGGGAAGTTGTACTCTTCACGAGAATCAACAACAGAGAAGTGCGTAACACCTGAGTCGAACCATACGTCTAGCGTATCCATTACTTTTTCGTACTTATCAGCGTCTTCTGCGCCCATAAGTTCAGCAGCGTCTACATCCCACCAAGCTTGAATGCCTTTCTCTTCAACTAGCTTCGCAACTTTTTCAATAAGCGCTGGGCTTTCTGGGTGAAGTTCTGCTGTTTCTTTATGAACAAACAAAGCAATTGGCACACCCCAAGTACGTTGACGAGAGATACACCACTCAGGACGACCTTCAACCATGCCTTCGATACGGCTTTGACCCCATTCAGGCAACCACTCAACACTCTTGATTGACTCTAGTGCTTTAGCACGTAGGCCAGCTTGATCCATAGAGATGAACCATTGTGGTGTTGCGCGGAAGATGATTGGAGTTTTGTGTCTCCAACAGTGTGGGTAGCTGTGCTCGTAAGCGTGGTGATGCAGAAGTGCACCTTTCTCTTTTAGAACTTCTAAAACAGAGTCGTTCGCTTTGAATACGTGCTGACCAGCAAATAGCTCTGTATCTGGCAGGTAAACGCCGTTAGAACCAACTGGGTTAGCGATTTCTAGGTTGTACTTTTTACCAACCACGAAATCTTCTTGACCGTGACCAGGCGCAGTGTGAACCACACCAGTACCTGAATCTGTTGTTACGTGATCGCCAAGAACTGCAGGAACAGTAAAGTCGTAGAACGGGTGGTTGAACTGAGAAAGCTCAAGATCAGCACCTGTAGCAAAACCAAGGTTGTGGAAGTGCTCGATACCTGCACGATCCATTACGTCTTTTGCTAGTTCAGAAGCAACAACGATACGTTGAGCAGGCTGGTCGCCATTCGCTTCAACTTGGATAAGCACGTATTCAAGATCATCACGTAGACATACTGCGCGGTTAGCAGGCAGAGTCCATGGTGTTGTTGTCCAGATAACGATAGAAATTTCGCCTTGACCCGCATGACCTTCAGCTAGAGTAAATTTCTCTAGAAGCGCCGCTTCGTCAGCTGCTGTAAATTTCACATCGATAGATGGAGAAACTTTATCTTTGTATTCAACTTCAGCTTCAGCCAGAGCAGAACCACAATCAGTACACCAGTGAACGGGTTTGAAACCTTTAAGAAGGTGACCTTTGTCTGCGATTTTGCCAAGAGAACGAATGATGTTCGCTTCTGTGCCAAAATCCATAGTGCGATAAGGTTTGTCCCACTCGCCCATGATGCCAAGACGTTTGAAGCTCTCTTTCTGACCTTCAACTTGACCCGCAGCGTACTTTCGACACTCTTCGCGGAATTCAGCCGCCGAAATCTTCTGACCAGGCTTACCTTTCTTCTTCTCAACCATTAGCTCGATTGGAAGACCGTGACAGTCCCAACCAGGGATGTACGGTGCATCAAAACCAGAAAGGGTCTTAGATTTGATAATAATGTCTTTAAGAATCTTATTCAGCGCGTGGCCAATGTGAATATCGCCGTTCGCGTATGGAGGGCCATCATGCAGTACGAAAGATTTTTTACCTTTCTTTGCCTTACGGATTTCGCCGTAAAGATCTTCTTTGTACCAACGCTTCAGCATTTCTGGCTCACGATTTGCCAGATTGCCGCGCATTGGGAACCCTGTTTCTGGTAAGTTCAGGGTATCTTTATAATCACTCATCGATTCTTAATTCCGTTATATTGGGCGAAGTTAGACATTATGTTAATCGGTGGAATCATCCGATTAATTCTTTAGCTGAAGCAGCCACACCCTTGCGGCTTCAGCATCCAATTCTATTTGATTCTTTAGTGCGTCGAACGATTCAAATTTTATCTCGTCGCGCAGTTTGTGCAAAAGTCGTACTTCTAACTGTTTACCATATAAATTGGCTTTAAAGTCAAAAAAATGCACTTCCAATTGCTGCCTTACCCCATTAACTGTTGGTCGTTGTCCAATATTAGCAACGCCACCGACAGGAACACCGTCGATATCCAAAGCTTCAACAACATACACTCCCGATACAGGAGAAACACAACGCTTTAATGGAATATTAGCGGTAGGGAAACCGATAGTTCTCCCTAGTTTTCGACCATGGGACACTCGACCACTAATACTGTAATCACGTCCTAACATGGTAGCACTTGCAGCCAAGTCATCGACCGCTAATGCATTTCGTATCTCAGTACTGCTTACTCGTAATTGGTTTAAGCAATAGCTTTGGGTGCTGACCACCTCAAAACCGTACTTCTCGCCCGCCTCTTTGAGCATAGCGAAATTACCGGTACGACCTTTACCAAAGCAAAAATCGTCACCAACCACCAAGAACTTCACACCAAGCTTATCAACCAAAAGATCCTTAATGAATGCTTCCGCGGATAAACTTGCAAAATACTGATTAAAATTAACACACAATAAGCGACTGATATCTAGCTTACTCAGTTGCACGTATTTGTCTCGTAAACGAGTTAAACGTGCTGGCGCTCTATCTCGGGCAAACAGCTCCATAGGCTGCGGTTCAAACGTCATAACAACAGAAGGTAGCCCTAATGCTGCAGCTTGTTTAGAAACCTGACTCAAAACCTCTTGATGTCCTAAATGAACACCATCGAAGTTACCTATGGTTAATACACAGCCATGATGCTGCGCTTTAATATTGTGTATACCTCGGATCAGTTCCATTATGATCAGCTAAAACCTGTTATTTGCATCATTTATTGTGTGAAACCGACGGATTATATACTAATCAGTATTAATCTGTCGCTGCTTTTAAATGTTTTACTCGGATACCTAAAATCAGTACCGAAACAATATAAACAAAGCCACCAAGTCCAATCAAGCCAGTTAATGTCAGCGCTCTCTGGCTAAAGCTCCATTCAAGCCAATGTTGCATATTATCCAGCTGCCATAAAATAGCCGCTACCATCACCACACCTGAGATAATTAATTTGGCACTGAACAACAAGGTTGTCTTAGTTAATTGATACACACCCGCAAGGTGCAATCCTCGATATAACAAGGCCATATTCACAAAGGCAGACAGTGCCGTCGCAATCGCCAAACCCACATAGCCATAAAAATAAGCAAAGATCGCGTTAAACACCATATTGGTCACCATAGCGATAATGCCGTACTTAACCGGTGTTTTGGTATCTTGGCGAGAGTAATAGCCCGGAGCTAAAACTTTAATCAGCATGAAATTAAGCAAGCCTGATGCGTAAGCTACCAATGACATCGATGCTTGCTGTACATCGTGTGGAGAGAACTCACCACGCATAAATAGCACCATCAACATGGGTTTAGCTAAAACGATAAGACCTAACATCGCAGGAATACCAAGCAGCAACACCATGCGCACGCCCCAATCCATGGTATGCGCGAACCCTTCCCCTTGAGCATCTACGTGTTTACGAGACAAAGCAGGAAGAATCACAGTCGCAATCGCGATACCGAATAAACCGAGAGGAAATTCAAGCAGTCGGTCTGAGTAGTACAACCAACTGATAGAGCCTGTTGCGAGGAAGCTGGCAATAAAGGTATCAAACAATAAGTTGATTTGGCTGACCGATACACCGAACAGAGCAGGGATCATTAATGTGCGGATCTTAACCACACCCGGGTCTCTCCATCCCCACTTCGGCTTAACCAACACACCCGCTTTGATCAAGAAAGGCATTTGGAAAAGGAATTGGACTAAGCCACCAAGAAACACACCAATCGCCAAACCAATTTCTGGTTGTTCTAAATTAGGTGAGATAAACCATGCAGCGCCTATGATCATCACGTTCAAGAACACAGGAGTAAAAGAAGAGACCGCAAATTTACCTAATGTATTAAGAATGGCACCAGATAAAGCGACGAAGGTGATAAACCATAAATAAGGAAAGGTAATCTTGAGCATAAAGCTCGCTAGCTCAAATTTGGGTGCTGATGGGCCATCATTTAGCCAGTCGATAAACCAACCCGCACCAAACATCGCGGTGATCACGCCAGAGCCCAATACCCCGATGACGGTGACAATAGAAACTAAAACCCCGAGCGTCCCCGACACCTTAGCAATTAAATCTCGTGTCTTATCTTTATCACCTGCGGCGTGATATTCCGTTAATACAGGAACAAACGCTTGAGAAAACGCACCTTCTGCAAAAAGTCGACGTAAGAAATTAGGAATTTTATTAGCGAAGAAAAATACGTCGGCACTCGCTCCTGCCCCCATCAAATTTGCTACTACTACATCACGTACTAGCCCCAATACACGGGAAACAAAAGTCATTGCGCTGACAATCAGGCCTGACTTTAATAGTCGTTTACTCACAGAAACCTCTGACACTGGTTGATTACTTTCAAGCGAGGATAAATACTATCCTGTCCTAAGAAGCATATTTATTAGCATTGGTCTAAAAATGCTGTTAGAATCCCCGCCATCTTAACCGCGATGACCTTTCCATACCAAAGTTTGTTTGGCTACGATTGGTTTTTGCACAAATCATTTGACAATTAAGCGCTAATGAGGGATAGTCCTCGCCCTTAAATTGTCACCGAACTAAGTTTTTGGGAGTTAGACCCTTGGCAAACAGTAAATCTGCTAAGAAGCGCGCTATCCAAGCTGAGAAACGTCGCCAGCACAATGCTAGCCGTCGTTCTATGATGCGCACTTACATGAAAAAGACTATCGCAGCTATCGCAGCTGGTGATAAAGAAGCTGCAACTGCTGCTCTTGTAGAAGTTACACCACTTCTTGACCGTATGGCGACTAAAGGCCTTATTCATAAGAATAAAGCTGCACGTCATAAGTCTCGTTTCGCTGCTGCAATCAAAGCTCTTTAATAGAAATTTGATTACAACGCAAAACGAAAAAAACCGGCCTAGGCCGGTTTTTTTATATCTAAATTTTGAGTAACGCTTTTATTTTACGTGCTAACAGCCGTTTTTCTGACCGATAAACAATTTAAGCAGATAGATAAAACAAACAATCAGAAAAATAAATAGAGAAGCAAATTGGTACGTAGATAGATAGGTAAACACTAACGTTCAATGTGAAATGCTAACACTTCCTTGTGTCATTCTATCGCTGATAAGAAATCCCCCTCCCACCAGCAATAAGCTACTTGCAGTAAATACCATGCAGTAGGTTAATCATCGCTTTTACTTCTTCACTACTCAATGTGTAATACACAGTTTGAGCTTCTTTGCGAGTTTCGACCAAACCATCTCTTCTCAACCAAGCAAGATGTTGAGATAAAGCAGACTGACTCAGTTCCAACTTGCCACACAACTCCCCAACCGACAGTTCAGTGCCATGTAATAGGCACAAAATCTGTAAGCGACGCTCGTTAGCCATGGCTTTGAGTAGAATCACAGCTTGTGCTGAGTTCTTCTCCATCTCTTTTAAGTTCATAGTTTGGCTCCCTACAACCTTTACGCCAACTACGGGCTATCAGTATTTCCGGCATATTGCGGAGTTATGATAATCGATATCAATTCATTAACAAACTATCTCACTCGAACAATTTGCTAAAATCTGCGTCACATACGTTTTTTACTGCTGGATGTTGGATCATCCTCTCAGCAAATATGACGTAGTACTCCTCTTTTAACTCTTCAATACCGCCTAATAGTTGCAGTGATGTGTCGTCTTCCACTTCAGACATATAAATCGTCGGTGCTAAAAATATTACGTCATGATGGTAACGAGCAAAAGCCTTCATCAATGCGGCATCATCAAACTCACCTAAAATATCTGGCTTAAGCCCTTGTCTATCAAACCATTGCAGCACTTTACGACCCATTGAGGTTCGGCTGCCAGGGATCAAAAGCTTTCTTTGCTCCAATACAGCAGGGAAATTAACCCCTTCAACCTGACCTGAACTAAAAAAGCTCATTCCACTCTCACCCAGCTTTTTACTGAACAGGCCCGGGCTTTGACTAGAGTCCACCGGACAGTCAGACAAAATCATATCGAGCTTATGTTGAGAGAGTTGCTCAAGTAGCATTTCATGGGTCGATTCAAAACAGCGCAAGTGAATGCTGTTATCTGGAGGGATGGTCGACATCAGTATCTTACTGACGAGTCTTTTAGAGAGCGCATCCGCGACGCCAACATCAAACAGAATATTGGAGTGCTGGCTGTAATTCACGATGTCCAGCATCTCGTAACTCAGGCCAAACATACGATCGGCATATTTAAAGACCAGTTGCCCAAGCTCTGTAGGCTCAACACTTCGGCCATTACGCTTGGTCAACTTGCCATCCATGCGTTCTTCTAAGGCTTTTATCTGCCCCGTTACCGTTTGTGGTGTTAGGAATAGGGCTTCTGCAGCTTTAGTAACAGAGCCTTGCTTGCAAACCATCCAGAAGTAATACAGATGGTTGTAGTTGAGATGCGACATAGATGTGCCGTAATAAAAGAGTAGATACCCTTTTATATCAAATATGACACCGCCACTCAACAAACTCGGAAAAACCTAACCAAACATAGATTTACCACTTATTTTTTCGAAGTGTCTGATTTCATAATGTAATATTTCATCGATTATTTTCAATTTTTTTCTAACTTTTAAGATCTATATCACCTATAGAATTTCCATTAAAAAACAATTTAAAACAACAACTTAAAACAACCACATTAGCAATTGGAATATTTAAAGAGTAAATCATCACAAAAAAGTCGCACCTAAACCAAAATGTAATATTACTGAAATATTTCCCCTCTAACATCACGCTCAGATTAAACAAACAGACCAAACACAGACTTAAACGGTCCAATGGAGAAAACATTATGAACCAAGCTACTACTGCAGCAGCGCCTATCTCGAGCACTACTCGTTGGCTACGCTGGGCTAACTTGGCATTCATGCTTTACCTACTATTACTTTCAGTTTCAATGGTTGGTACAGGCTTCAAATGGGCAACAGGCGAGCAAGCAAAGGTTCTTTTCGAATTTGCTTCACACCCAGTTGCAGGCTTAATGATTGGTTTAGTAGCAACAGCGCTTATTCAATCATCAAGTACAGTTACTTCAATTATCGTTGGCCTTGTGGCAGGTGGTTTACCTGTTGAGCTAGCAATTCCTATGATCATGGGTGCTAACATTGGTACTACGGTAACCAATACGCTAGTTAGCCTTGGTCACGTTCGTTGTAAAGAAGAGTTCAAACGTGCATTCGCAAGTGCGACAATCCACGACTTCTTTAACCTATTAGCCGTTGCTATCTTCCTACCACTAGAGATGGCGTTTGGAATTCTAGAGAAAATTTCTCACTGGTTAGTATCACCGATGCTAGCAACAGGTGATATGAGCATGGGTGGTCTTAACTTCATCAAGCCAATCACTAAGCCTGTTGTAAGTGCGATTAAAGAACCACTATCAACGTTTGGCGACACTGTTGGCGGCATCATGCTTATCGCTCTAGGTATCGCAACTATCTTCGTAGCTATTACTGTAATGGGTAAGCTGATGAAGAGCCTAATGGTTGGTCGTGCTCGTGAGATTCTAAAGAACGCAATCGGTCGTGGTCCAATCCACGGTATCGCTTCTGGCTCTATCGTGACTATCCTTGTTCAGTCTTCTTCTACGACAACAAGCTTGATGGTTCCACTAGTAGGTTCAGGTGTTCTTAAAGTACGTGACGTTTACCCATTCACTCTGGGTGCAAACATCGGTACATGTATTACGGCTCTACTTGCAGCTACAGCAGTGTCTGGTGAGTTCGCAGTATTCGCACTACAAATTGCTCTAGTACACTTGGTGTTCAACATCATGTCAACGGTATTCATCTTCGGTATCCCGTTCCTACGTGAACTTCCAGTTAAAGCGGCAGACATGATTTCAGACATGGCTGTGAAGAACAAAGCTGTAGTGGCTGGTTACCTTGTTGCGGTATTCCTTGTACTGCCTGGTAGCGTGTTAGCTCTTACCGCTTAATAGCAAAATAAACATCGCTTATAGCAAAGCCCGCTACCTCCTAGGTTGCGGGCTTTTTCTTTTTAAGAGCAGATACGGGATTCGGGTAAACGAGTAACGAAGAGCTAAAATCAAATTCGAGATATGAGTAAGCTTGTGACAAGAGCTGAAACTGATACGATATAAGAGTAAATCGGTAAGGTAAGCATTACTCACCAAAGAAGTCCGTTCTAGCTCTTCGTATCCCGCATCTCGTTTACCCGCATCTATATATTTCCGTCATTCCCTACAGCGAGGAACGAGCGTGATAGGGAATCCCACAAACACACCACGAAAGAGACTCCCAACTCCTTCCTTCGTCAGTCTAGGGAATGATGAATCGAAAAAAGATTCGAGATGCGTGTAAGCGAGTATCGAAGAGAAAGAGCCAATGCGCGTTGAGAGTATACGAGTAACATAAAGCATCACACAGCATATGATTTCTCTGCTCTTCGAATCTCGATTACTCGTCACTGTAACTTAGATACAAAAAAGGCTGCACAGAGGCAGCCTTTCAATCAAACAAAGCGAGTGAGATTAAACCGAGAATGGGTACTTAATCGCTTCGTGGCATTCGTAACCTTCAACCCAGAAGTCATCCATCGTTACCCATGTTTCCAAATCTTCTAGAGACTTAATCTGAGGATTGATATGGAATGTTGGGCCAGCTAACGGCTCACGCTTTAACTGGATATCACGCATAGGTGCAAGTTGATCTTCGTAAATATGAGCATTTACTAGCTTATGGTAAGCCACGCCAGCTTTCTTACCCGTGATTTGCGCCATGATAGCTAGGAAGACATACACTTGAACCATGTTGAAGTTCAGGCCTAGGGGTACATCGCAAGAGCGCTGAGTGCTGTTTAGGTACAGAGTATCACCAAGTAGTGAGAAGTGATGGCTGTACATACACGGACGCAAACATCCCATGTGGAACTCACCTGGGTTGTAGAAGTTTAAGATCTCGCCGCGGTCATCAATACCGTTAGTTAGATCATCAACAATCTTCTTCAGTTGGTCGATATGACCGCCGTCAGGTTTTGCCCATGCACGTCCTTGAACGCCATAAACACGGCCCATGTCATCTTCACCCTTGCGGTAAGGGTTATTCAGCCATGCTTCATTCAGGTTAGAATTCGCATCCCAAGTTTTAGTCCCTAGCTTACGAAAATCTTCAGCATTGTCGTAACCACGGATATAGCCAAGCAGCTCAGCAACTGCGGCTTTCCAAAAACTCTTACGCGTTGTTACCAGTGGGAATTGGTTATTACCAACATCATATTCAAGGTCAGCATTGATCACGGTTAGGCAACGCTTGCCCGTGCGTTCATTTTCAATCCAAGTACCGTCATCAACGATACGCTGACAGAGATCTAAATACTGTTTCACACCAATTCCTTACTTCGTTTGTTGTGGTAATTCGTCTTTGTAGTAACCACGCTTGTATGCCCACACCATCATCAGCACACCGATGATAACCATTGGCAGTGACAAAATTTGTCCCATAGAGATAAATCCACCGAACAAACCTAGGTGAGCATCAGGTTCACGTACGTATTCTACTAAGAAGCGGAATGTACCATATCCAGCTAGGAATAACCCTGATACAGAACCAAGAGGACGCGGCTTTTTGATAAACCAGTTCAAGATGAAGAACAGCACGATACCTTCAAGCGCCATCTCGTAAAGTTGAGATGGGTGACGAGGAAGTGGACCACCGTTAGGGAACACAATCGCCCATGGCACATCAGTCACACGGCCCCAAAGCTCGCTGTTCATGAAGTTACCTAGACGGCCCATACCTAAACCAAATGGGACGAGTGGTGCAATCATGTCTGCCACGCCAAAGAAGGTGCGACCATTCTTTTTCGCATACCAGAACATTGCGGTGATAACACCCAGCAAGCCACCGTGGAAAGACATACCGCCAGTCCATACCTTAAATAGGTACAGTGGGTCTGCTAGGAAAAGGTCAAAGTTGTAGAAAAGTACGTAGCCAATACGACCACCCAACACCACACCTAGAAAGCCAGCAAACAGTAAGTCTGATACTTGCTCTCGAGTCCAACCACTACCCGGTTGATCAGCTCGGCGATTTGCTAACCAAAGAGCAAACATAAAACCGACAAGGTACATTAGGCCGTACCAACGAACTGAGATTGGTCCTAGTTCAATAAGAACAGGATCGATATTTGGGAATTCGATAAAACCCTGAGACATACTTGGCTCTCTATCTAAATTGATTAACGGTTAGCTCAATGACTAACAGAAAAGACACTACAGCAGCATTGTGGCTGCTATAAACATTAAAAATACCGCAAAGAATTTCTTCAGCACAGGGGTTGGCAATTGAGTGGCCAGTTTCGCACCCACTCGAGTGGTCAAAACTGAGGTACAAGAAATCGCGATCAAAGCCGGTAGATAAACATAACCCAAGCTATACGCAGGAAGATCATCGACAGAAGATCCATGCCAAATAAAACCTAGCATTCCCGAAATCGCGATAACACAACCGCATACCGAAGATGAGCCGACGGCTTTACGCATTTCCACACCGTGATGGTTAAGGAAAGGTACCGATAAAGACCCACCGCCAATGCCCGCTAAGCTTGATACCAAACCAATCCCGCCGCCACACAACACGGTTTTAGCTGAACCCGGCATCGATTTTTGGCTCTTGGAGCGAATCGACAATAGCATTTGCAACGCCAACACCAAAACAATCACACCAAAGACTTTTGGTAAGTATTGAGCTGGAATTACATCGGCCACGAAAGAGCCGAGGAAGCCACCTATCACCACACCTGGCATCAACCATTTAACGACAAACATCTCTACGTTACCCAACTTTAGATGGTTAATCGCAGACGATCCCGACGTAACGATGATGGTTGATAGCGAAGTAGCCAATGCCATTTGCATCGCAAACTCTTGGGGGATACCCGCTTTAGGAAGCAAAAACAGTAAGGCAGGAACAACCAGCAAACCACCACCAATGCCTAGCAAGCCTGCTAAAACACCAACAATAGCACCAAGGCCCGCTAACAAGCCTATCAGTTCATATGACACGTTAAATCCTATTTTTTACCTGCTCGAATGAAGCCTGTAAATTCACGCTCTTCGAAATAGTTCAGCATCATACTATAGATGTCACTACCATACGGTTTTGAAAGTGCCTTATTTGCCAAATCCTGTAATTCAGCCAAGTTCGATTGACGAATCAAATATTTGGTTCTTGCGACATTCGAGGTATTCATACTTAACGTCTCATACCCCAATCCAATCAATAGCAGCGCGCCCATCGGGTCACCGGCTAACTCGCCACAAATACAAACAGGTAATTGATATTGCTTACAAGTATCATGAATTTGTTTTAATGCCATGATCACCGCAGGGTGCATTGATTCATAGACATCGGATACTCGTGAATTGTTCCGATCAACCGCTAATAAATATTGGGTTAAGTCGTTGGTACCGACTGAAACAAAGTCGACCTTATGCGCAATCAGCGGCAGTATGTACAGCATGGATGGCACTTCAATCATGATACCAACGCGAGGCATACGCACTCGGTTATCAAGCTCATGCACTTCATCATACGCTTGTTCAATCAACTGTAGCGCGTCATCCAACTCCTGTGCACCAGAGATCATCGGCAGCAAAATACTCAAGTTATGGCTTTCACAGCTCGCACGTAGCATGGCACGTAACTGAATAATAAAGATGTCAGGATGATCGAGCGTAAACCGAATACCACGCCAACCAAGGAATGGATTGTCCTCTTCGATAGGAAAATACGGTAAGGCCTTATCACCACCGATATCGAGTGTACGCATCACCACTTGTTTCTCTGGGTAGCTTGCCAGTACAGAACGATACTGCTTGAATTGTTCATCCTCTGACGGGAATCTTTGCTGCAACAAGAAAGAAATTTCAGTTCGATACAGCCCTACGCCATCAACGCCTTGGTTGATAGCGATGTTAGTGTCTGCACTTAAACCCGCATTAAGCAGAATCTCAACTTGCTTGTTGTCTTGCGTTTTTGCCGGTAGGTACAGCTCGCGATTGACCATAGAGGAGAGCTCACTCTCTTCTAGAATCAGCCCTCGATACTCTTTGAGCAGGCTTTTAGTCGGCTCAATAAAGATCTCACCGCTATACCCATCAACAATCGCTCGCTTGCCATTAGCTTGAGCTAGGTTGAGGTTTACCCCCATGACGGAAGGTATGCCAAGCGCTCGAGATAAAATCGCTGCGTGCGAGTTCGCCGCCCCTTCCAAGGAAATCACCGCTAAGAGCTTTTCTTTGGGAATAGACGCTAATACCGAAGCGGTTAACTCACGAACCACTAGGATAATCGGCTTATCTAACGTGCGAAGTTCATGTTCAGAGTTGTGGAGGAAATAGAGCAGCCTTTGTCCGAGCTCTCGGATGTCTTGTGCTCTCTCACGAAGATACACGTCCGACATACGAGCAAAGCGATTAGAATAACTCTCTACAACCTGTCTTAGTGCCCAATCGGCTTTATCGCCTTTCTGGATTTGGCTTTTTAGATCCTTACGCAACATTGGATCGTTGAGTAAGTGAGTAAACAGATCAAAGATCGCCAGCGCGTCTTTATTGATTTCGCTATCTAAGCGCTTTCGCATGCGCTTAAAGTCATTGAGGGCGTTTTCAACCGCTACCGCCAACAACTCATGCTCTCTCTCTATATTGAGCGTCGAAGCAGGATAAACATCGGTGAGTTCAGGCTGAGTGTTGTCCCACCATAAGTCACCAATCGCCACGCCCGATGAAGCTGCAATACCTTTAGTAGCCGGTAGCTTCTGTTGCTCTAACAGCCAATGGCCTTGAGTTTGGGCGTGCGCCACAATAACGGCAAGTTGTGCAGAGAGCGTGACAAGGAAGGATTCTTCCATCTCACTAAATAAACGTGGGGTCTTCTGTTGAATGACCAATACACCGAGCACTTGCTTGCGGTGGATAATCGGAGTACCGAGAAAAGAGTGATAGACGTTTTCTCCAAGCTCTGGAAAAAACTTATAAGCAGGGTGAGCAGACGCTTGTGCAAGGTTGATAGGTTCAGCACTTCTTTTAACAAGGCCAACCAGACCTTCGTCAAAACCAATGTGAATGCTATTGCCTTTGAAGATCAGGCCTTGAGTTGCCATCAACTCAAGGCGCTGCATATCATTATTTGCCAAATACACGGTGCAACATTCCGTCTGCATCGCACTGCATGTCTCTTTAACCAAAATATCAAGAGCCGTCGACACATCTTCAACTCTTGATACGTGTTCAACTATTTCCCTTAGTTGACTGAGCATGCTTAACCTCTACGCAATTTGCGCTTTCCTTTTATTTTTCGCTCTTTAAACGGCATTGCTAAAGATGCGAACTCTTTCATCGCTCGACGGTAAACATCTCGCTTGAAAGAAACAACTTGTCGAACTGGGTACCAGTAACTCACCCAACGCCAACCATCAAACTCAGGTGTACTTCCACGCTGCATATTGATATGCGATTCATCGCAATCTAAGCGCAAAAGGAACCACTTCTGTTTTTGTCCAATACAGACAGGTTTAGAATCCCACCGAACCAGTCGTTTGGGTAGCTTGTAGCGTAACCAATGACGACTTGTCGCGACGATCTTTACATCCTTTTTAGTAAGGCCAACCTCTTCATACAACTCGCGGTACATTGCCTGTTCCGGAGTCTCACCTTCATCTATTCCCCCTTGAGGGAATTGCCATGAATGTTGCCCGTATCGTTTAGCCCAGAAGACCTGACCATGGTTGTTACAGATTACAATACCAACATTTAATCGGTAACCATCGCCATCTATCACTGGCCAACCTCTATCTAAATTTTTAATTACTCTGATTTTTCCACATATCCCCAATCGGAGCAAACTTAGTGACGTGATAAGCGCTATATTTATGAATAATAACTAGGAATATGGATAAGTTTTGCTCAAATTCTAGTTACCCACACAATAGTGAGACATAGACCACATTTATTCACCTTTTCTGTGAATAACTATGTGAAGAATTACCCGCAATCGTTTTTTTTAATCCATAGATTCATCAACACCAAAAACAACAAATCAGTCAAAATGATTTTATTATTATATAAATCAGTAAATTAAAATAACATTCTAG